>JANOGL010000397.1:0-4557 GCA_031405985.1 Acidobacteriota bacterium
AGCCCTGTTGCAGCGTTTCGCCGCCGTTTGTCAGCAGTGATCCGACGCCGCCCGCGAGACTTGCCGGTACGATCTGGTTTTCGTAATCGAGACGAAACGCCGTAGCTTCGAACTGCAAACCGGTCAGCGGTGTCGAGCGAATACCAAGCTCGTAGTTCCAGCTTTTCTCCGGATCGAGATCGACCACACCGCCCGTGTTGCTGACGACATCCTCGGCTCGCGGCGGCGAAAATCCACGATGAACCCCGGCGAAGATCGTAGTCTTCGACAAGCCTGAAAAGGCAACGCCAATGCCGGGAATCACGGCGTTCACGGTCGTGCGGCCGCGAGTGATCGGAGTCACGAGATGATTTTCACGATCGATCTCGATCCGCTCGAGTCGCAAACCAGGCGTAATCGCAAGATCGCCAAAGATAAATCGGTGCTGCACAAAACCCGATTGTGCAAAGTTGCTTCGAAGGTTGATCTCTGCCGCCACACCGTCCCGGCTAGTCGGTGACGCGCCATTTAGCTGCCGACGATTTTGCTTTTCAAAATGAAGGCGAAATCCTGCTTTTAGCTCGCCGCGAAAAATTTTACCGGCGTTATAATTTAGATCGAATCGCGGCTCGATGCCGTAGGTTTCGTATTCGCGCAGACGCCCCTCGATACCGCACGTCGTGTTGAGATCGGCCATTGAACGACAGTCCGGATCAATGTTCAGGCGATTTGGCCGCTGGCCCGAATTCGACGATTGGCGCCACCAATCACGTGAAAAGCGATTGAAGTAAGCGTTTGTCGTGAGCGACGCACTCGGCGAGAAAACCGTCGTGTAGACGGCCGAAAACCCAAGTCGATCGCCGTAAAAAAAGTCATTCCTAAACGGGTTGCCGCGGGCGTTGGCTGCGAACTCCGACGTCGTTAAGCCTGAATACGTGACATTCGAATCTTCGCCGTAGTAGCTGAACTTGAAAGTAAACGCGTTGTGGTCATCGATTGTCTGCACGATCTTTGCGGTTATGTCGTTGAGCTTTGAGTTTGTATTCTCGCGCGAGCCGTCGCCCTGCTTTCGCGTGTAATGAGCCAGGATGCCCGTTCGACGAATCGTGCCGCTGCCTGTGAAACTACCGTTGAAATATCGCCGGTCACCACCTGTCAGCGCGAGCGAAAACGTCGGTCGAGCGCTGGGTTTCGGCGTCAGATAATTTATCACGCCTGCTATCGTTTGCGGCCCGAACGCGATCTGACTCGAACCCTTTAAAACCTCGATCGACTCGTAACGCTCGATTGGAGGATGATAATACGATGCGTTGTCACCGTATGGTGCGTATGCGAGTGGCACACCGTCCTCGAGCAGAAGAACCTTGGTCGAACGCGTGGGGTTTGTGCCGCGAATGCCGATATTCGGCCGCAAGCCGAAGCCCTCCTCGTCGCGAACATTCACGCCCGCGACCTTTCTCAACACTTCGGAAAAGTTCAATACGCGAGCATTCTCGAGAGTTCTTGTATCGATGCGGTCAATTGAACCCGGCACCTCGGACAAACTGTCGGGCGTTCCGGCAAGCAAACTTGAGGTAACCGAAATCTCAATAGCCATCTGTCGCGGACGTAGGGTGACGGTCAACTCTTCATTTGTCGGGATAACAACATCAAGTCGCTCCGTACCAAAACCTTCAGCTGTAACTATCAATGAGCATCTGCCGACTGGTAAACCAGCGAATGAGAACCTGCCCTGGTTATCAGTGGTAACAACCGGCTGAGTTGTAAATTCCGAACAAGTCGCTGTGACATTCGCACCCGAAATAACATCGCCGTTTGCGTCGACAACCTTGCCGCCCAACCGGTTACTCTGCTGCGCCTGCGATATTAACGAAACGCCAAATAGTACGGCTGCAATCACGCAACCTTGTCCGTAAAAACCTTTCCACAATGCCCTTGTTAAAACCACTATTCCTCCAAAAATGACGTGGACTCGCAACAAATCTTAACTGCAAACGTCGCTCACGTTTCAACCTTATTGAAAATGACTTTCACCTTCATATTGAGATTAGATACTTGTTGTGCGGTTGTCAACCGTAGGCGAAATAAGTTGGGTTCAACTCGTCTGGTATTTTTAGATTTGGTTACTTTCCGATGAAGGCGGGTGGTCGTTTCTCAAAAAATGCAGCGACGCCCTCTTTAAAGTCATCGCCCTTCCCCGACGCGATCTGGCATTCGTGTTCGAGAGCGAGTTGGGCGGTGAGGTCGTTTGAGAATGTTGCATTCATCATCCGCTTAATACGGCCGATGACTGCGGTGGAACCGGCGGCAAGTTTTGTCGCGAGAGTTTGTGCTTCTGTCAGTAAAACGTCAGTTGCGACAACTCGATTGATCATTCCGATCTCGACGGCGCGCTGTGCTGTTACAGCATCGCCTGTCATAAATAATTCCGTTGCGATCTTTTCGCCGACTGCGCGCGGCAAAAAGAAGGTTCCGCCGCAATCCGGGGCCAGGCCGATACGGACAAACGCCTCGCGAAACGACGAGTCTTCGGCAGCGATCACAATGTCGCAAGCCAGCGCAAAATTAACGCCGGCACCGGCACACACGCCGTTGACGGCTGCAACAAAAGGGATCGGGGTCTCGCGAATCAGATTTATAACATCATGGAGGGCTGCGAGCGGCTCTTCAAGAAACGCCTCGATGCGGCCTTCTTTTTCCCACATCGTTTGCATCTCGCGCAGATCGCCGCCCGAACAAAATGCACGTCCGTTGCCTGTGAGAATTACGGCACGTGCGCCGTCCGATGCAGCTTTTCGAAAAGCCGCATCGAGATCTTTTGTCAATTGCAACGACAACGCATTCAGCGCTTCCGGGCGATTCATCGTGACAGTCGCGACGTTGTTGTTGATCTCGTAAGTTACAGTTTCAAAATTCATAAAATAATTTAGCCGCAAAAAGGCGCAAAAATCACAAAATAGAAACTATTACTTTTGTGTCTTTTGCGCATTTTTGCGGCTATCTCATGCAAATCTCGCGCGTGAGCGACTTGATTCGTGGCATTCCTTACACAAAACAGAACGCCCAACCTTCGGCTGAAACGGAACAGTGTCGTGTTTGCCGCAATGATCGCAAACAATTTCATATCGCTTTGGTGCGTCAGCACTAGCAGCGGCTTTCTTTGAGCGACAACGCAGACAACGCTGCGGCGGCATCATATTGCGCTGATAAAACATCTCCTGCTCTTTTTCAGTAAACAGAAAAGTCTCTTTGCACTGCACACATGGAATTTCTACATCGGGCATATCTTTACCTCACATGTGGGCTAAATTTCTGGGTATGCACGGAGTTTATCACAACAATTGTCAGCGGCTTAATTCGGTGACGTGATTTTTGACTGTGCGGCCGAGCGTGTCGAGATTGTAACCGCCTTCGAGACACGAAACGATGCGGCTGTTGCAAGCATCGCTCGCCCATTGTTTTAGAACGCGAGTCATCGCGATGTAATCGTCGTCTTCGAGCCGCAACTGACCGAGCGGATCTGTAAGGTGCGCATCGAAACCTGCTGAGATAAAAATTAGATCGGGACGAAAATTTTTCGCGACGTCCTCAATCGCCGCCTCGAACATTCGCGTTTGTTCCACCGCGTTCGTATTTGCTTTTACAGGGATATTCATCGTGGCACCGAGCCCGCGTCCGTGACCCGTTTCGCCGCGGCTGCCCGTGCCCGGATACCACGGATATTGGTGCATCGAAAAAAAGAATACGCCCGGATCATCGTAAAAAATTCCCTGCGTGCCGTTGCCGTGATGCACGTCCCAGTCGATGATCGCGACGCGTTCGACATCTTGGTATTTGTTCTGCGCGTGACGAGCCGCAACCGCGACATTGTTAAATAAGCAAAAGCCCATCGAGCGCTCCGCCGTCGCGTGATGACCCGGTGGACGCACGACGACAAACGCATTGTCGGCCTCGCCCTGCATCACCGCGTCTACGGCTCCGATCGCTCCGCCCGCGGCAAAAAGCGAGGCGTCAAACGATTCCATCGATATCACCGTGTCGGCATCGAGCCGATCGTAGCCGTCTGCGAATGCATTCTCGACCGTTTTAAAGTGTCGCGGCGTATGTGCGGCTTGAATTACGCCTTTCGGCGCCTTGTCCGGTGTAATTTCAGCGAGCGAATTCCACAATGCATCGTCTTCGCGTAGTGCTTTCATCACAACTTCGTAACGCTGCGGTGTTTCAGGATGACCAAATCCCGTGTCGTGCTTTGCGTAAATTGGGTGATGAATAAGCGCTGTAGCCATAAAGAGAATTTAACGCAAAGACGCCAAGACCGCGAAGCCGCAAAGTGAATACCAATTATCTTTGCGTCTTTGCCCCTTTGCGACTTTGCGTTAAATAAACGCCATCTCGTGCAGCAGTTCGCCTTTTGTAAACCGCTCGATGCTCAAACATGAAACATCGAGAAAGCTCGCTTTGCCGTCGAGAATGATCTCGCTCAGCGCGCGGCCCGTCGCCGGCGAGTGCATAACGCCGTGGCCCGAGAAGCCGTTTGCGAAATATAGACCATCGATCTCGCAGCCGCCGAGGATCGCG
>JANOGL010000218.1:0-1524 GCA_031405985.1 Acidobacteriota bacterium
TAACTCCTCGGATGACACGCCCGACGGATCAGTGCCGTCTAACATCGTCGTCGAAGGCCTCGTGAAAGACACGATGCGCGAGTTTGCCGACGCTGTCGATACGGGCGATTTTAACGCGATTTACAATAACGCCTCGTCGGAATTTCAGCGAACCTACACCGTCGATGAGACAAAGACTGCGTTCAAAGCTTACACCGACAAAAAGAAGATTGTCGTGCCGATATTGAACAAGGTCGAAGGCCTCGATGCCGAATTCGACAGCCCGCCGTCAATCAGAAGCGAAAAAAGTCTGAGCATACTGGTGGCAAAAGGCAAGTTCAACACAAAACCGTATAAGACGCGTTTCGATTACGAATACGTCATGCGCGGCGGCGAGTGGAAACTGCTCAAATTGGTCATCAACATTCCGTAATAAAGCTCCCCTCCTTACGAAGGAGGGGTGGCCGACGCTTCGTCGGTCGGGGTGGTTCTTTGTGACGCTCCATTCAATCAACAAAGATGAAAATTCACGAGTATCAAGGCAAAGCTCTGCTAAAAGAATACGGCGTTCCCGTGCCGCGCGGAATTGTCGCCCGAACTCCGGACGAAGCTGAAGCTGCGGCGAAAGAGCTCGGTACAGACGTCGTGGTGGTAAAAGCTCAGATTCACGCCGGCGGCCGCGGTAAAGGCGGTGGCGTTAAGATCGCCAAATCGCCCGCTGAAGCGCGGGCAGTCGCGAGTGAGATACTCGGTATGCAGCTCATCACGCACCAGACCGGTCCCGAAGGCCGTGAGGTAAAAACGCTGCTAATCGAGGAAGGCTTGCCTATCGACCGTGAGTTTTATCTCGGCATCACGCTCGATCGCGTGAGCGGCCGTAACGTGTTTATGGCTTCGTCGGCTGGCGGAATGGATATCGAAAAGGTCGCTGAAGAAACGCCCGAGCTGATCTTAAAAGAGACGATCGATCCGTCGGTTGGGCTGCGTGGTTTTCAGGCTCGCAAGCTGGCGTTCGGTCTCGGCATTCCGAACGACTTAATAAATCAAGCTGCCTCCTTCATGCTCAAACTTTACGAAGCGTACGAGAAGATGGATGCATCCTTGGTCGAGATCAACCCGTTTCTGCTCACAAAAGACAACCGCCTGATCGCGCTCGACGCGAAGGTAAGTTTTGACGACAACGCGATGTTCCGCCACAAAGATTACGCTGAGCTTCGTGACCTCGACGAAGAAGAGCCGCTCGAGATCGAGGCTTCGAAACACGACCTGAATTACATCAAGCTCGATGGCAACATCGGCTGTATGGTCAACGGAGCGGGGCTCGCGATGGCGACGATGGACATCATCAAGCTCGCCGGCGGCGAACCCGCAAACTTTCTCGATGTCGGCGGCGGCGCTTCGCAAGAGCGCGTCGAGCAGGCGTTCAAGATCCTGCTCGCCGACCAGAACGTCAAAGCCGTGCTCATCAATATCTTCGGCGGCATCGTACGCTGCGACATGGTCGCAAACGGCGTCGTCGCCGCTGCAAAGAATCTCGGCGTCTCA
>JANOGL010000221.1:0-4121 GCA_031405985.1 Acidobacteriota bacterium
CGAGACGCCCGTGGCTTTCGTCGTGCCCCGGGACAACGCGACAATCGCCGCCGAGGACCCACGGGCGCCCTTACTTACGTGCGGGCTACTGACACAAATTTCTCGACCACGAGTGCGCTGTTTTTCGAGCCAAAACCGATACAGTTACAGAGCGCGACGTTCACTTCAGCCGAGCGCGTGGCGTCTGGGACGTAGTCGAGGTCGCATTCGGGATCGGCGACGTCAAGATTGATCGTCGGTGGAATTTTGCCCGTCTCAAACGCGCATAATGTCGCGGCCAGACCGGCGGCACCGCTGGCGCCTTGCGGATGGCCGACTTGAGACTTGGTTGCGGACATTGGGATGGCGTAAGCGTGTGCGCCAAGTGCGATCTTCATCGCGGTGGTTTCTATCTTGTCATTTAACGCTGTAGAAGTTCCGTGCAGGTTTACGTAATCGACATCGCTGACATCAACTCCTGCGTCGGCGAGTGCAATCGACATTGCGCGTGCGGGTTCGATGCCGCTATCGTCGAGGCGGACGCGGTGATACGCGTCGCAGGTCGAGCCGTAACCGGTGATCTCGGCGTAAATATGAGCATTTCGACGACGCGCGTGTTCGAGTTCTTCGAGAACAAACAGGTACGAGCCTTCGGCGACAACGATTCCGTCGCGATCCGCCGAGAATGGTCTCGAAGCGCGGTGAGGTTCGTCGTTCCAGGAGTTTGTCAGCACGGTCATCAGGTCAAAACCCGCGAGTATTCCCGGTGCAATTGGCGCATCGACGCCGCCGGCGATCATTACGTTTTGGCGGCCGAGCGCGATGTGTTCGGCGGCGTAGAATATCGCGTCGGTCGCGCTTGTGCAGCCGGTTGAGATCACGTGCGACAATCCCCGCAGCCCGAACGCCATCGAGATTTCGCTCGATAGTCCGCCGTGCGTCGAAGCCGGAATGATGTAAACGCTGGCGTGCCGCCGGTCGCCGGTGTTCCAGTATTCGTAGTGCTTCTCGGCAAACGCGAGCCCGCCGCCGCCGGTGCCGATCGCAACACCGATCTCGCGGCGCTGTTCAAGATCGAAGTCGGTCGTGTCGATATCTGCGTCCGCTAATGCACCGCGTGCGGCGGCAAGTGCGAGTGGCACGGTGCGCGGCACGTGTTTGCGATCTTTTGCCGTCAATTCCGCCTGCCAGTCAAAATCCCGCACCTCGCCCGCGATCTTCACCGGACATCTCTCGTCAACAAAGCTCTCGATCGCGCGAGTTCCGCTCTCACCGGCGATCAACGCGTCCCAAAACGCCTCTTTTCCACGCCCGATCGGCGTCACGCACCCGACGCCCGATATTACGACCCGACGGACACCGTTGATTCCTTTTAGCATGGAGATTATGGTAAACGGTGAGCGGTGAATTGTGAATGGTAAAATTGAGGTTTTCGGTTTACAGCTCCCCTCCTTACGAAGGAGGGGTGGCAGTCCCGACGCTTTTTGTCGGGGCTGACGGGGTGGTTTTTATGTTACAGAGAGGGAGTTAATCATCGTCGTAAACTGTTAACTAAAAACCACCCCGACCGCCCAAAGCGGCGGCCACCCCTCCTTCGTAAGGAGGGGGGCCTTAAAGTTCCAAACTTTATCCTTTCGCCTTTATCCTTTATCCTTTACTCAAGTGGAGCAACAGTTTTACGAATTAGTGGCCGAGTGGGGAATATTCGCCGTTTTTGTGCTGTGCACGGTCGAGGGCGATATTACTTTGCTCCTGTCGGGCGTGATGGCGCACAGCGGGCTGTTTGGGCCGTATAGTTTTTTTTGGGTCCTGTTGTTCGGCACCTTAGGCGGCGTCACCGGCGATTGCGTCGCATACGGCATCGGCCGCGCGGCTCACGAGAACGCAAAACACTACACCTTTTACCAGGTCGCCCAGCCGCGTATCGAGCGGCTTATCGACAAATTCGGCGGCTCAGCAATTATAATTTCAAAATATATTTATGGCCTGCGCGCCGCGATGTGCGTATTCTACGGCGTCGGCAAAATGCCCTTCTTGAGGTTTTTGACACTCAGCACCATCAGTTGTCTGATCTGGGTGTCGATACTCGCCGGGCTCGGATATTTTTTCAGCGGCTTTGTCACGTCAATCATCGGCGACTATAAACGGATCGGTATCGCGGTATTTATAATTGTCATGATCGCCGTGATAACCTTTTACGCGATTGAACGGTACTGGCTCAGCGAAAAAGTCGAGGCAGCCAGCCCCGAGACTATTCAAAAGATCGAGGACAAAATTCACGCCGTCGAAGAAGTCGCGTCTGAGAAGCTTCACGACCTAGGCGAACGCCTGCACCTGACCCGCGAACCGAACAAGCACGAAATTGAAGACAAGAGACAAGAGACAGGAGACAAGAGACGGGACTTCTGACTTCTGACTTCTGACTTCTGACTCCTGTCTCGCGTCTCTTGTCTCCGTCTCCCGAAGTTAGCCTATGATTATTAAGTCCTCCGCCCCGACACGCGTCGATCTTGCCGGCGGCACAATTGATATACCGCCGCTGTTTTTGTTTCACGAGGGCGCCGCGACCGTGAACTTCGCCGTCTCAATGCGCGGACATTGCCGTATCGAAACCCGGGACGACGACCGCATCATTCTCGAATCCGTCGATCAAAAGCAACGCGTCGAAATTTCTGTCGGCGAGATCGGTAGTTTAAAAGACGAACCGAAACTTGAGCTGCTCTCAAAACTCGTTTACTTTTTCCGCCCCGAGGTCGGTTTTCACATGATCACCGAATCCGAAGCTCCGGCCGGAGCCGGGCTCGCCGGTTCGTCTACATTGAACATCGCCTGCATCGGCGCGTTGAACGAACTCGTCGGGAAACGTTACAGTTCCGACCGCTTCATTCCGATCGCCGCGAACGTCGAATGCCAGGTCATCCGCGTGCCAACCGGCTTTCAGGATTACTACTCGGCGCAATACGGCGGCGTCGCATGTATAAATTTCGCCCCAGACGGTATGAGACGCGAAGCTCTAAATGTCGATGCCGCTATTATCGAACGCCGCATCGCGATCTGCTACGCGGGCGAACCGCGAAACTCCGGGACAAACAACTGGGAGATCACCAAGCGCCATATCGACGGCGACAAGGAAATCTTCGAAATATTCGACGGTATTCGCGACACGTCATTAAAGATGCGCGCCGCCCTGCGTGCAGGGGCTTGGGACGCCGTCGGCGAAATTCTCGCTGCCGCTCATCCACAACGCAAACGCCTGAGCCCAAACATCACCACACCCCAAATGGATCACCTAATCGACACCGCACTCGCAAATGGCGCGATTGCTCCGAAAGTCTGCGGCGCCGGCGGCGGCGGCTGCATCGCATTCTATTGCGAGGACGGGCGCCGCGCCGACGTCGAAACAGCTCTCGCCGCTCAAAACGGCGCCAAAGTTTTGGACTGGAATTTACAACAAGAAGGCCTCGTCGTCAGCGTCTCTTAAGCCGCGAGTTTGTGAATTGTATTCGTCAGCGAGCGGAAAATGTCACGGCCATCATTCGAGCCGAGCAATTCCTCGCACGCTCGTTCGGGGTGCGGCATCATGCCGAGCACGTTGCGATTTTCGTTGCAGATGCCCGCGATATTCGAGCGCGAGCCGTTTGGATTTGCTTCCGGTGTGATCTCACCGTTCTCGTCCGCATAGCGAAACACGATCTGATTATTCTCTTCAAGCGAATTGTAAGTCGCGTCGTCGCACGTGTAATTCCCTTCGGCGTGCGCGATCGGTATCGACAAAACCCTCGACGAATCGACCTCATTCGTGTATGGCGTGTTTGAATTTTCAAGTCTTAAATTGACGTGTTTGCAGACGAAATGCAGACCGGCGTTTCGTCTCAACGCGCCGGGCAGCAAGCCCGCTTCGCACAAGATCTGAAAGCCGTTACAAATACCAAAAACAAATTTCCCCTCGGCAGCAAAATCCTTTATCGCTTTCATCACCGGCGAAAATCTCGCCAGCGCGCCCGCACGCAGATAATCGCCATACGAAAACCCGCCCGGCACAATCACCGCGTCGAAACAACTGAGATTAGTTTCTTTGTGCCAGATAAAATCGACCGGCTGGCCGACGTGCTTTGACACGACGTGATAGGCGTCATGATCGC
>JANOGL010000222.1:0-4267 GCA_031405985.1 Acidobacteriota bacterium
CGGGCTACGGACGCGACGCGCCTTTCTTATACACTAAAAACTCCTTTATAAACTCATCGATCTCGCCGTCGAGTACGGCATCAACGGCCGCCGTTTCGTGTTTTGTTCGCGTGTCTTTGACCAGTTTGTACGGGTGAAGCACGTAATTTCGAATTTGCGAACCGAACGCGATGTCTTGCTTTGTAGCTTCGAGAACCGCCGCACCCTCGCGGCGTTTTTCGAGCTCGAGTTCGTAAAGTTTCGATCGCAGAACCTGCATCGCAACGGCGCGATTCTGTATCTGCGAACGCTGATTCTGACATGTTACAACAATATTGGTCGGAATATGCGTAATTCTCACCGCGCTGTCGGTCACATTTACGTGCTGGCCGCCCGCGCCGCTGGAACGATATGTATCGACACGCAAATCTTTATCCTCGATGTTTACCTCGATATTTTCGTCGATCTCGGGCGAGACAAACATCGAAGCGAAACTCGTCTCGCGGCTGCCGCCAGAGTTAAATGGTGAGATTCGCACCAGCCGATGCACGCCTGCTTCGGTGGAGAGCAAGCCGTATGCATAATCGCCCTCGACGCGAAATGTCGCCGATTTTATTCCCGCTTCGCCGCCCGACTGCTCATCGAGTATCTCGGCTTTGAACCCGCGTTTTTCGCACCAACGCAGATACATCCGCAGCAGCATCTGCGCAAAATCCTGCGCGTCAGTGCCGCCCGCACCCGATTGAATTGAGCAGATCGCGTTGTTCGAGTCAGTCTCGCCGGATAACAAGCTCGTCGTCTCGGCTTCGCTAACCTCTTTATCAAGTTTATTTATGAGAGTTTCTAACTCGTTGGCTGAATCTTTATCTTCTTGCGCGAACTCAAACAACACGTCAGCATCCGAAACGCCGGTTTCAAACGCCTTTTGCCGCTCTAACGCTTTCTCGATACGGCTGCGCTGCCGGACGATTTTCTGCGCAGCTTCGCTATCGTCCCAAAACCCGGGCGACGAGATCTGCTGCTCTAATTTGTCGAGTTCTATTTGCTTTGCCGGCGCGTCAAAGAAACCTCCCAAGCTGGGCAACTTTATCCTTGATCTCTTCGTGTTTTGTTTGCAGGTCTGTGAGTTCCATTAGTTTATTCAGGTTTTATATCAAGGTCGTTCGATCCTAATGTAAGTTCATCAAGCCAAATCAATGGCTTATAAATGACAAGCGAGTTTTCATCGGAAATCAGCGCATTATTCATACTAACAATCCGGTAACCGCCATCAACAAACCTAACCTCGCGGTTTGCAGAGACAGCTCCATAACTTCCAATGTAAACGGCCACCAGCGTAGTAATTATAAGCAATAACTTCTTACGCATCTTTCCTGCTTCTTACTATACCGAATCCGATTAGGAAAAGCGTGAAGATCGAACACAACCACGCGAACCAGTCGCCGTATTTTACATAAAACGTCTGCGAGCCGTCGCTCTTTGAAACCGTCCAGACACGCGTGCCTTCGGAATACGGCGGTAAAGGGTCGTGGACGTTGCCGCGTTCGTCGATGTAGGCTGTGATGCCGACGTTTGTCACGCGAAGAACGGGACGGTTTGTCTCGACGGCGCGGAATACTGCGTTTGCAAGATGTTGTCGCAGCACCGGCGTCGGGCCGAGGTAGCCGTCGTTTGTCATCTCGATGATCGCGTCGGCGCCATTGCGGACGTATTCACGCGAAAGCTGCCCGAAGTGCGATTCGAAACAGATCATCACGCCGGCTTTTGCGTCGCCGAGCGGCAAAAGGTCGTATTCGCGGCCGTAGGAAAAATTGCCGACAAACGCCGGAACGAGCGATTCGAGCGGCACGGGCACGGCCTCGCCAAATGGCAGCAGATAGATCTTGTCGTACTGCGCGATCTCGCGGCCGTCTGGCCCAACCATCACCGCCGAGTTAAAATACTTTCCATTCGTCGCGTCGGGCTCGGCCGAGTTGAACAGCAAACTCACATTGTTCCGCGTTGTAAAATCACGAACAAACTGCTGAAACTCACGGTCGTCGTTGTACATAAAGTTCATCGGCGACTCGGGCAGGATGACGGTGGTTGGTAGTTCGTTGTTCGTTGTTCGTAGGTTTTTTATCTCGGCTTCGGCAAGGTCGAATTGCCGCTGGCGGAGTTGTGCCGATTTGTTGTAATCAAGCCCGCTCATCGGAACGTTGGGCTGGACGCTGACTACACGCGAACTCGCCGTGGGGTCGTTCTTGATTGATTCGATCGAGTAGGGCAAAGGACTGTGGCCGCTGGAAAAAAGGAAGCTAATGAGCAAATAGAAAGCCGTTTCGGCTGAATGAATTGCTATCGATTTAAAATCGCGTTCCTCAATTATTGCCTCCAATAGTCTAAACGAGGCTACATTAAAGATGACAACCGCAAAGCTAGTGAGTAAGACGCCGCCGTAACTCGCATACCAAGTCAGAAACTCAGACGCCTGTGAATACCCAACCGCATTCCAATTATTCCCCGTCAGCCAATGCCGCAGAAACTCCGTAAACACCCAGACGAACGGTGCGGCGAGCAATGCCCGCGATCCAAAGCTGCGAAGCAAGACGGCGAGTAACGCGGCGAAGATGCCTGGAAAGATGCCGGAGATGAGACAGACGATAAAGACGAGTAGATACGCGAGCGGCGGCGGGAACGACGCATAGTGAATCGGTGCGTAGGCGAGCCACCAGCACGTGCCGAAAAAGAACGCGGTGCCGAACAGCCAGCCGAGGATGAACGATCTTCGAACGCCTTTTTCACGTTCGACGGCCCACATCAGCGGGACTAGCGCGAACCACGCGAGAAACCACCATTCGAAATCGGGGAACGCGAGAATGAGCAGCGCCGCGGCGAGAAGAGCAAGCAAGGCATTTTGCCAAGTTGGAATGATCGTTTTCAGTCGGTCTCTGACCACCCGAACATTTTAGCAATCAATCGTATAATTGCTAATCGTTAGTAAAATAGGATGGGTCAAAATACTGACAGTCAGGAAGGGTGGCTTGCCCCCGCTCACGGCTAGAGTTGAAGCGGGCGTAAACAACCCTTCCTGACTGTCAGTGGTTAAATTGTAAATAAATTCTAGCGGCCGGTCAGGTTGACGGCTCTTTCAGTCAAAGCGACAAAATTTGTCACAAGTTTGATGACGCAAATTGTAATTGTCCCAGCGAAGGCCGCAGGGTCTGGTCAGATTGACGACGCATGAATTGCTCAGACAAATCCGCGCTATTCAAAATGAATGAAATTAGAGCAAAATGGCTGAAAGCGAGTAAACATGGGATTTAAAAGAAGGAAAGCCTGACCTTTCGGTCAGGCTTTGTAATGGTAGGACAACTGATGGAACGCTCGGAAGGTAATAGAGCACAGTGGCAAACCGCGCTCGGAGTAGAGGTGGCGGCGGGGTCTTGATTAAGATCATCAAGCGAGCCGTGATTGTATTAAGCACGTAGCGTGCCACAACTCTGAGTTCAAAGTTCAAAGTTTGAAGTTTAAAGTTGAAGAAAACGTAAAAGCCTGTAATTACAGGCTTCTGATGTGAAAATAATTTTGGAAAACAGTGGGACTTGAAACTTGGAACGGGAAACTAGAAACTCTCGGCTCACGTTTTACGCTATTTCGAGCAGCGTTCTGACAGTCTTTGTAACGCGACTACATCCTGGTTCTCGGCGTCTATCTCGCGGGCCGATGCGGCATAGGTTTTTGCTTGCTGGCAGTCGCCTTTTTCGACGTAGATCTTGCCCAAGCTGACGTGAGCGTCAACGAGCCGATTGTCCCAAAAGATCGAGGTTTTGAAAGAGCTGATCGCCTGGTCGATGTCGCCGCGGCGAAGGTGAATCTTGCCGAGCAGCAAGTAGCTCTCGGCACTCATCGGTTCGCTCGCAAGGACGCGACGCAGCACGGTCATCGCTTCGTCATCGTTGCCATTCTTTACGTGTGTACGTGCCTGTGCGAGCAGAGTTTCGGTCTCGCTGACCGGTGTAGCGGTGTTCGTAACCGGTTTTCGGCTGAGAACGACGGCGACGAAGTCTTTTCGCGCCGGCTGTTGCACGCGAAGCGCGATGTCAGGGACGGCTTGCGACTTTAGCCACTCGGTTTCGAGCTTTGCGTAGCGGTTGCCATCGGTCAAAAATCGTTTTGCCTGATTGTCCATGTCAGCGGCGGCGGCGTCTTTTAGCGAATCGAGTGCCTTCGCAAGCAGATAATAAGCCTCGCCGTCACGCGGGCTGGCGGCGATCGTCGAACGCAGCTGCGACGCGGCCTCGGTCAT
>JANOGL010000024.1:0-3993 GCA_031405985.1 Acidobacteriota bacterium
CGACGACTGCTTGCGCAACCAGCGGGCTTTGCTTCAAAAGACTTTCGACTTGCAGCGGCGCGACGTACTTACCATTCGACAATTTGAACAGATCTTTCAGACGATCGGTGATGAAAAAATGGCCGTCTGTATCGACATAACCGACGTCGCCGGTGTGATAAAAACCCTCGTCGTCGAGCGCCGCGGCGGTCGCTTCGGCGTTCTTGTAGTAACCTTGCATCACGTTTTTGCCGCGAATCAAGACTTCGCTGTCCTTTTCGGCGATCTTCATCTCGATGCCTTCGAACGGCGTGCCGATCGAGCCCACTTTGCTGTCTTCGGGACGATTTACACACGCAACGCACGCCTCGGTCATACCGTAGCCCTGCAAGATCGGAATGCCCGCCGCCCAAAATGCGTAGCTCAGTTTTTTGCTAAGTGGTGCACCGCCGGATACGAAGAATCTTAAACTTCCGCCGACGCCCGTGCGCCATTTAGAAAAGACAAGTCGATTTGCAAGCGCATGTTTTGCGGCGAGAGCCGGCGAAACCGGTTGATGATTATCTTTCGCCGACCAATAATCTTGTCCAACGCCGAGCGCCCAATCAAAAAGCTTCGTTTTCCAGCCGCCCGCCGCCTTCCCTTTCTTCACGATCTTGTGATAAACCTGCTCGAACAGCCGCGGTACCGCGGTCATGATCGTCGGTTTGACCTCGGCAAGGTGCAACGCGATCTGATCGAACGCCGCGCAATAATGTATCGAGACGCCGTTCGCGCAAAGGACGTAAAAAACCGTCCGCTCGAAAATGTGCGACAGCGGCAGCACCGCGAGCGAACGATCCGTCGATCGGATCGGCAACGCTTTTGAGACCGCGACGACATTCGAGACAAAATTTTCGTGCGTCAACATCACACCCTTCGGTTCGCCCGTCGTACCCGACGTGTAAATGATCGTCGCAAGATCGTCAGATCGAATTTCACTCAACGAGCGTTCGATTATCTCCGAATCGATCTTACGATGTTCGTCGCCCGCGCTCTCGACATCCGACAACGTGATCGCACGACTGTCGCCTTCCTCTCTTTCGTCGGCATCGAAGAAAATTATCTTCTCGAGCTGCTCGACGCTTTGGATCGCAGCTTCGGCATGCTTCCAGAGTTTCTTGCCTGAGATGAACAACATCCGCGCGCCGGAATTTTCGAGAATGAACCTGATCTGCTCGACGGCCTGCGTCGTGTAGATCGGAACATTGACGGCTCGCATACTTAGAATCGCAAGATCGACGAGCGACCATTCCGGACGATTCTCCGAAATGATCGCGATGCGATCACCGGTCTTCACGCCCAATGCCGCGAGCCCGAACGCGATGCGCTTTACACGCTCGATAGCTGCTTCGCCGTTTATGTAGTTCCAGCCAGCACCATTCTTAACGGCAAGCGCATCCGGCTTATTGTGCCGCCGAAACGACTCGAAACAAAAATGCGGCAGCGTCTGCGGCAATGCGTCAAAACCTTTTAGATTCGCAAGCGTCATCGGTATGTAATTTTCACAAATGACCTTACCTAAGTCCAATAGTTGCGGTCGAGCGAGCGGTAGTTGATGGCTTCGCTGATGTGAGTCGAGTCAATATTTGCGGCTGCAGCGAGGTCGGCGATTGTGCGGGAGACTTTTAGAATTCGGTCGTGCGCTCGAGCGGACAAACCCTGCCGCGTCATCGCGCGCTCGAGCAGACCTTCGCTTTCTTCGTCAAGGACGCAGTGCGTGCGGATCTGCTTTGGCGTCATTGCGGAGTTTGAAAAGACTGTCTCGCCTTTGCGGACAGGCGTGTCAGCGTTCCCTGCAAATCGTTTTAGTTGAATTTCTCTAGCACTGATAACGCGTGTCCGAACGGTCGCAGAATCCTCTGCTGGCTCGGTGTTTTTGGCGCGAAGTTCCTTGAACTTCACCGCCGGCACATCGATGTGAATGTCGATGCGATCCATCAGCGGACCTGAGATCTTGCCGACGTAGCGCCCGATCTGCATCGGCGAGCACTTGCACTCTCGCGATGATCCGAAGTACCCGCACGGACACGGATTCATCGACGCGACGAGCGTGAAGTTTGCCGGAAAGGTCAGCGAAGACGCGGCACGCGAGATCGTAACGGTCTTGTCCTCCATCGGTTGACGCAACACTTCCAAAACGCTGCGGTCGAATTCAGGCAGCTCATCGAGAAACAGCACGCCGAGATGCGCGAGCGAAACTTCGCCCGGCTTTGGGATCGAGCCGCCCCCGATCAGCCCGGCTTGAGAAACGGTGTGATGCGGCGATTTGAATGGCCGCTCGACGACGAGGCCGGACTTGCCGGTGAGCCCGGCGACCGAATGAATTTTTGTGATCTCGAGAGCTTCTTCGAACTCGAGCGGCGGCAAGATCGTCGGCAGACGTTTCGCGAGCATCGTCTTCCCCGAACCGGGCGGGCCGATAAATAAAATGTTGTGGCCGCCGGCACTTGCGATCTCGAGCGCGCGTTTTGCCGACTGTTGGCCGCGTACTTCGCTAAAATCGACGCTGTATTTGCTCGGTTGCGATTTCAGATCCGCGATATCTAATTTAAATGGCTTCACACGCGGCTCGCGGCCAAGATCGAGGTCCTGAATCAAGTCAGCAGCTTGACGAAGATCGCTGATCGGAAAGACATTTACGCCCTGCACGACTGCGGCCTCTTGAGCGTTTTCCTCCGGAACCAGAAGGTTTGTTACGCCGTTTTCACGCGCCGCAAGTGCGATCGACAACGCACCCCGCACCGGCCGCACGCGACCGTCGAGCGAAAGCTCGCCAACGCTCATCGTTCGCTCGACTTTTTGACCGTTTACGAGATCGCCGTTCGCACCGAGTATCGCGAGAGCTACGGGTAGGTCAAAACTCGCGCCTTCTTTTCGCACGTCGGCCGGAGCGAGATTCACGGTGATCTTTTGAATAGGGAAAAAGTATTTGCTGTTGTTTATCGCGGCGCGGATGCGTTCGCGGCTCTCGCGAACCGCTGTGTCGGGCAGCCCGACGATCGTCACGTTCGGCGATTGGTCGTTCTCCGCTGCGGGGCGCAGATTCACCTCAATGTCCACAATGAGAGCGTCAATGCCGTAAACAGCGGCCGACTGTGTGAGGAAGAGCATAACCCGCGTCTGAAAAGTAGCTGTAGTGTAGCGTATTTTGCGGGGAAACAAAAAATGCGGGCGAGCTTAGCGGCGGCATTCGCAATCGAGTGGCGTTTTATAGATAATGTGAACAACGATGAAGCAATTATTTACCTACCTAATCACTTTTGCGGCACTCGCCGTTATCTTTTCGGCGATGACGGGCTGCGGCGGCGTCCAAAGTTCAAACACAAACGCTAACAACACGGCCACAAATGCCAGTGCTCAAAAGCAACCGGGTTCGTCCGACTATCCGCCGCTCGCCTCAGGGCTGGCTGATGCAGAGGTTGCGATGGTTGACGGCACAAAATTTAAGATCTCGGATAAAAAAGGTAAGGTACTGCTCGTCAATATTTGGGGCACGTGGTGCGGGCCGTGTATCGCAGAGATGCCGCATCTTATAGAGCTTCAAAACAAGCACGGCGAGCAAGGCTTTGAGGTGATCGGTCTCAATATCGGCGACGGCGGCGGTTCGCCGGAACCGCTCAGTGACATTAAAGAGTTTGTGGCGAAACAGAAACTCAACTACACGATCGCAATCGCATCGAACGCCGTTACAAACCAATTTTATCTGATCACAAAGCAGCAAGTTGTGCCGCAAACCATCCTTGTCGATCGCGCGGGCAAACTCCGGGGCGTCTTTGTGGGCGGCGGACCCCGTATCTTCAGTTCAATGAAACAAAACGTCGAGAAAGTTATGGCTGAGTGACAGAGACTTTAGGCTCAACAAGTATCGTCTTAAAACTCGCTAAACTCACTAGTCCCGCCGCCGCACGACGCGGCTTATTCACAAACTTTTTCTGCGTGTAATTCACAGCCGTCTTTGGCTGTTCGCGTGCG
>JANOGL010000025.1:0-10919 GCA_031405985.1 Acidobacteriota bacterium
AAGATGCCGGCGAGGAACATAGAGAACATTGTCCCGTTCGACCGCAGCAGCAGAGAGGCGAATACAGCGCCCGATCTGCTCGGCGGCACGGACTTTGTTATCGGTACACCAAGTTCGGCGTTCATAGGGCAGCCGGATTCCTCTATCGGGACGGCACTCCCTGATATGGAAACGGGCTTAACTGCCGGGGCAAAATTGAACGCCGATACCTTAATGCGCAGCGGCGTCAAGCGTCTGCCTGACTTTGTCAGTTGGACGGTTGACGCCGCTCGCGTTGAGCCGCGACTCGTCGCGATTACAAGTCCGAACTCGAGCTATTGCGAAGAATATCGCAGCCTGCGAACGCAGGTTCTGCATAAAGGTCAGCGACAAAAGCTGCAGTCAATCGTTGTCGCGAGCGTAAATCCGAGTGAAGGCAAATCTATAACCGCGTTGAATCTCTCGTGGATGCTCGCACAGACCGACGGCATAAAAGCGCTCATCATCGATGCCGATCTTCGCATGCCGAGCCTCGCCGACTATCTGGGCATCGAGACTGACAGAGGTTTGTCGGACGTGCTTTCCGAAACGGCCAGCTTGAACGATTGCATTGTAAAACTCGAACCGTCGGGTCTGTACATTCTGCCCGGCGGCGAAGCGCGTCAAGACGTAGCCGAGTTGATCTCAGGATCAAAGTTCAAGGAAATATTGCGCGAAGCTCGCGAGATGTTCGACTACATCATAATCGATGCGCCGCCGCTCGGAATTTTTACCGACGCGACTGTTTTGATCGAGCAAGCAGACGCAGCTTTACTCGTTGTCCGTGCGAACCGAACGCGTTACAGCGTGATCGACCGTGTTCTCGACCCGTTGCCGAAGGATCGCTTCCTCGGCGTTGTGCTCAATCAAAGCGAACAGGTCATGGATGAATCGCATTACAACTACGGATATTACAACTACAAACGCATCCCCGAATTGCCGAGTCCGTAAGACTTGAATTGAAATGAGTGCTACACGGTTTAGTCCAAGAATATTTTCGCTGCTCGTCGCCGACGCCGCAATTCTGTATGCGGGTGTCATACTGGCGATGTATCTGCGACTTGGCTTTTCCGGCTCGGCGAACGAACTTAACGCCAAGAACGGCTGGCTGAAGATCGGCCTCGCCGCTGCAGTCTGTCTTCTCATACTTTATTTTTACGATCTCTACGATTACGTTGTGATGACCAATCGCCGCGAGCTAATGCTGCGAATGGTGCAGGCTCTCGGCATCTCGTGGGCGCTGCTCGCGCTGGTTTTCTACTTTGTGCCGCAGCTTCTCATCGGTCGCGGTGTTTCGGTTATCTCTGTGCCGCTCGTGCTGGCGCTGCTGATCGGTTGGAGAATGTTCATTCACTCGCTGACCGGGCATCCTGAGATCGGGGAAAAAATTCTCGTCGTCGGCACCGGCAAGGCTGCTCTCGACACCGCGGAAGCCGTTTGGGAACGTCGGGACGCAGGTTACCGCATCGCAGGATTTATTTCCGAAAACGGAGCAACGCCGATGCAAAAGCTCGGTCGTTCCGTCATTCTCGGCAAGGCACCAGATCTCGAATCAGTAATTCGCAACGAAAAGATCGACCGTGTCGTCATTGCCGTTCGCGAACGCCGCGGCGCATTTCCGACCGAAGCTCTGCTTAAGATGAGCCTCGCCGGCGACATCTCGATCGAGGAATGCACGTCGTTTTTCGAACGCATAACGGGAAAAGTTCACGTTGATATGCTGCGGCCCTCGTGGCTGATTTTCGCAGGGCGACGACGCGATACGCCGATCAAATCAGTTTTCCGAGAGTTGTTTCATCGCACGCTGGCGTTGATCGGGCTGATCGCGTCCTTGCCGATCGCGGTCATCGCGGCGCTGCTTATTAAACTCGAATCTCGCGGTCCGATCTTTTATAGTCAGGAACGCGTCGGAAAGAATGGCCACATCTTTAACGTAATAAAATTTCGCTCGATGAAAACCGACGCCGAAGCCGACGGCAAGCCGATCTGGGCTGCGACAAATGACGAACGCGTAACGCGCGTTGGCCACGTGATTCGCAAGCTTCGCATCGACGAGATTCCGCAGTTCTGGAACATTCTGAAAGGCGAAATGAATTTTGTCGGTCCGCGTCCAGAGCGTCCGCATTTTGTGAAGCAGCTTGCGACTGAGATCTCATACTACGAGCATCGTCACCTGGTCGCACCGGGTTTGACCGGCTGGGCGCAGATAAAGTACCCGTACGGAGCATCGGTCAGCGACGCAATCCAGAAGCTGCAATACGATCTTTATTACATTAAGAATCAGAGCCTGACGCTTGATATGGTCATCGTTTTCGAGACTATAAAAACAGTTTTATTCAGCAACGGCGGCCGATAACTTCAGTTTCTGGAGGAGACTCCTTAATGAGAGTTTTATCTCCTGCGAGAGGAAAATCATGATGAAAGCAATAGTGTTTCTCAAGGGAATTTCTATGGTTGTGTGCGCAGTCGCTTTGACGTGCGCGATCGCCATTGGACAAACGGCGGGGCCGAAGTTGAAGGACGGTAAGAAGTCTTCAAAAAGTCCTAACTCGGAAAAGGCAATTCCGATTCCGGCGCCGACACCTCCACCCGACGATCCGCCATCGGACGGCACGGCCGAGGAAAACGCGATCACTCCGTATTACGAGAACTACTTAAAAGAATATCGTCTCGGCCCGACCGATCAGATCTCAATCGAGGTTTTCGGCCAGTGCCCCGATTACTGCAAGACTGGCATCACGATTCCGCCGAATGCGACGATCTCGTATCCCCTTATTCGCGAGGGTATTCTCGTCGCCGGCAAGACCGTTGAACAAGTCGCGAACGAGATCAGAAAGAAGCTTGATGAATTTATCATTGACCCGCAAGTCACGGTCACGCTCGACAAGGCCATGGCTACGCGGTACAGCGTGATGGGCAACGTCGCGACGCCGGGCGTTCGTGTTATGGATCGCAAGGTCAGCGTTTACGAAGCCGTTCTCGACGCCGGCGGCGTAACTAAAGACGGCAACAAAAAGAAGGTCGCTCTCGTCAGTTATGGCAAGGACGGCCGGCTCAGCCGCCGCGTCGTAAACCTCGCCGATATGGAGGCGGGCAAGGCCGACTTGATCTATCTCAGCCCGGGCGATCAGGTTTTTGTAACGGGCAAAGGATTTTCGCTGTCGAAGGCGTTCGACATACTTACACGTGCAAGCTCGCTCAGATACATCGCGGGCAGCCCGCTTTAAAAAGTGGAGAGTTATGAGTTGAGAGTGATGAGTGTTAGTCGAAACAAATTTTTTCTCGCAGCGGTGATGCTGTTCTGCTGCATTGCTGGAGCGAAGGCGGATTGGCAGAAGCGTAATCTGAATACGTTTGCGTATTTTCGCGACATCTTTTTTGTAAATCAGAGCAAAGGCTTTATCGTGGGCAGCGACGGTGTGATCATGATCAGCGAAGACGGCGGCGCGTCGTGGGCGATGCGGCCGAAGTTTACAACCGACGCCTTTTTGCAAGTTTACTTTACGGACGAAAACACCGGCTGGCTGCTCTGCGAACGAAACATTTTTAACCGCGGCAAAGAAGCAACCTCCTACTTAAGAAAGACTACTGACGGCGGACGCAACTGGGAAAAGATCGAGTTCGAAGACTCGGGACGCGAACGCGTGACGAAGATGCTCTTTCGCAAGGACGGCAGCGGACGTGCGTTTGGCGAAGCCGGAATTTTTTACAAATTGCAGGACGACGGAATTACGTGGAAGCGTTATCGCACCGCGATTCACTTTTTGCTACTGGACGGTGCGTATTCCGATAACGCCATCGGCGCGATCGTCGGTGCAGGCGGCACGATAATGTTTACCGAGGACGCAGGGCTGACATGGGACAGAGCAACATTGCTTGGTGAAACCGATACGCGATTTAACGCCGTGCATTTCGGCGCAGCAAAAGAAGGCGCTTGGGCCGTCGGTTCAAAAGGCCGTATATTTCACTCAAACGGCGGAGCGCGTCTCTGGCGCCAGCAGCAATCGACCGTCACAGCCGATCTCAACGACATTACATTCACAAGTTCGACAAATGGTTGGGCTGTCGGCGAAAACGGAATCATCGTCCGCACACGCGACGGCGGCAGATCGTGGTTCGACGTACGCTCTAGCGTCACGCACTCGCTGCAACGCGTCTTTTTCAATAACGAACGTGGCTGGGCGATCGGCTTTGGCGGTACGCTGCTTTATTACAACGACCTACCGGCGATAACCAACCCAAACGCTAAGCCCACATTAAAGACACGCAACTAAAAACCATACACAAGGCCGTCTAAGATCAAGGGCGGCCTTTTAAGCTCCCCTCCTTACGAAGGAGGGGTGGCCGCGTTTCGCGGACGGGGTGGTTCTTTTGTTGGCTAAACGAGTATCTACGCCGGCTAAAAACCACCTCCCGGCTACCGCCGTACTCCTCCTTCGTAAGGAGGAGAGTAAGACTCGACCTTGTTAGCGGACTACAGCTGCTTCCGAACACGGACGAAATTGACCTGATAGTCGATGTCTACATTCTGCGCATGGTTATGCCCGCCGACCCGGGCGGCGACGCACGACACTTGGCTCTTGCGTCCTTTCACAGATGTGATTTTCTTTTGACATGGAATTGTACGCACCTCGCGAACGCCAACAAATTCGGTCATATCCGCAAGGTTAATGATATTCTAGGGCTGTACAGTCCGTCTTTGGTGACACCAATGGAACTGTTAGGAGATTTGTATGAAGCGTGAAGAAGATCCCGGCATCGCATGGATCAGAAAGATCCGACATCAAATTTCGGCTGAGTGCGGTCACGATCCTAAAAAGTTCGGCGACCATCTACGCGAATTGGAAAAAAAGTACGCCGACCGTCTCGAACCGATGACCAAACCGCACTATGAGGTGACGAACGGCCAGGTGTTGAAAAAATAATCGCCGGCCTGATGCTCACCACCGAAGCAATGATCGCCAGAGCACAGTTTTCATTCCGCAATCCGAAATCCGCATTCCGAAATCGGATGGTGGGCATGGGAATGTAGCTGGGAGCGCAGGCGCCCTCGCCTGCAACGCTGCAACGTGGCGTGGTAATTACAAAGGCCTCGTCACTCGACGGGGCCTTTTTGCTGTATAATTCTGACAAGATGATCGACGCGGTTCGCTCCAAGATTGAAAACGGGCTTTATGAGTTTTCAAAACACGCAGTCGATCAGAGCATCTTACGGAATATTTCCATCGACGAACTTGCCGAATCGATTGAAAACGGAACGATCATCGAGGACTATCCGGATGATAAATACGGTCCGAGCTGTTTGATACTTGGATTCACGAACGCTGGGCGGCCAATACATGTACAATGCACGTCAGGTGATCGCGAAATATTGAAGATAATTACGCTTTACGAGCCGGATGAAAACTCATGGATCGACTTTCGCAAAAGGCGACAAGCAAGCGAGGGTTAGAATATGAAGAACGAAACAATGAAAGATGCGCAAGTCACTTACACTCTCGAAAAGGACGGGAAATTCTATATCATCGAGAATGTCCCGGCGAGGGTTTGTGTGGAAACCGGCGAAGAGTTTTTCGCACCCGAAACGGTTGACCGTCTGCAGAAAATAATCCTGACAGGCAAAAAGCCCAAGAAAACGATCGAAACGCCGATCTTTGAGTTCGCAGCCTAATACTTACCACCGAAGCAATGATCGCCGGAACCGAGATTTCATTCTGCATTCTGCATTCTGCATTCTGCATTGGTTACGTGGGCATGGGAATGTAAGCTCCCGGGCTTGAGACCCGCTTAGTTACTTAACTAACTAAGGCTCTGCGCGGGAAACTGGGCAGAGCCTTTGCTTTCTGTATGAAAATAAGCGCTGAAGCGGAAAAGTACGCGGACACTCTTTTCTTCAATGAGTCGCGATTGATTCACGAAAAAACAAAAGAGGACCTGCGAAAGCATAAATTCGTAAATCACGAGGATACGGCCAATAAAGATTACTCGCTCCAATTGGCCGCCGCGACCGCAATGGCCGGTGCAAGAATTGAGTCGTACCTTTCTGCCTATGAACACGAGGGCGAGAACGTTGAGCACGAGGATGTTCTTGAATTCATTAAAGCGGCAAGAAAGGTTCTTGAACGTCAGAGCAATCTTATTTCCACTTTGAGTGGAGGTACAATTACGATGGTGCGCAATCAGTGGTCACCGGACTATAGGGACCAAATGATAACTTATTTTCGCGATAAAGCTTTCAGCCAAGTTGAGCCTCGAATAAATGAGGTAATCCTTAAGTCAAAAACGACATCACTAAAGAAGGCCGCGAGGAAAAAAATGACGAAACGTAACGAACTCTTTCGATGGATATTCGACCAATGCGAAGGCAAACAATACACAGACGCACATCTACGAAACTTCTTGGAGTCCAATTCTGATTGGACAGAGAATGATCTCTCAAGCGTAAGCGATTATCTAGAAGGCGAGGGCTTAATAGAGCAAAAAGACGATAGCGGTTTACTTGTATGGCTTACACACGAGGGAGTGAAGGCCGGAGACTCACCTGCCGAGGTCGATAGTTCGACTAAAGCTTCTATTGTTCAACATACGCAGCACAACATCTTTAATGCGGCGGTCGGTGCGGTTCAGCAGGGCGATCAGAACATTGCTAACGTAGCGCAAAGCGTAGGTGCGAATTTGGCCGAAGTCGCCGACCTTCTAAAGGAACTTCGGAATCACATCGATCCGGAACATCGAGAAGATGGCATTGAATATATTGATGCAATTGAGGAGGAACTCGCGAAGGACGTACCTAAGGAATCGCGACTACGAGTGTTCCTCAAAGGCGTGGGCGACGCAGCGACGGAGGCCGGAAAGGTAGTTGTTGGGGAGATCACAAAGAAGTTGCTTTCAGGAGAGATTTCGCTATGACCATAGAGGAATTTCGACACCAACTCGCAAACTTTCGTTTGGAATTCCTTAATGAAGTAATCTTTAGCTATCAACAGCAAAAAGAAAAACACGGCGAACTTGTATTTGAGCGCTAGTCGGAACGATTATTGGACTTTCTTAGTAGCTGCCTTCCGAAGGAATCCAAACGCTTGGCTGAGATTATCTCCATGGCGAATTTTACTTCCGCCATTGCCGGCCGCATTAGAGGTACACCGTACGAGCAATTTATGCACCGCTATGGCGAGAGAACTTTGGCTTTTCTCGATAGTCTGCACTCCGAGATAGAGAAAGGCCGAATCAATTTGGTCGATCCCCGCAAAGCCTCAGTGGCAAAGACGAACATTGAATCGAAACCCGGAAGCTCCCCGCCTTGGTTAAGGAGGGGTGGCACCGCTTCGGTGACGGGGTGGTTCGCTTGTTCACGCGGTCTTATGCGTGGTAATTAACAAAGGCCTCGTCACTCGACGGGGCCTTTTCAGTACGGACGATGTACAATTGCGCCGATGACGCGCAGAAATCGATACATCGCCTTTTTTTTCTGCCTGACGGTAGGCATTGCTTTGTTCGTTATCGCGATTACTGCTGTTAGGTCTCGCCTATCGGCCGAACTTGACGGCTGTCCGGAAGGCACGGTGCCCTCCTATCACCCTGGCGAATGCCGGGAACTTTTGGCGATCGAAAAAGACACGACCTTTCCCTGGGATAGGCAACAAGCCGAAGCCAAAGATTTCTTTCGGCAATTTCAAAAAAGCGTAGAAGCCAATCGGCGAAAGGAAGTCGCCAGTATGATGATGTATCCGCTCCGTATTAAATACTACACGGACGCAAAGGATGCTGACTATCGGTTTATGAATTCGCCAGCCGAGCTAATTAGTGTTTACGACAAGGTTTTTCATAAAAGCGTGAAGGACTACATCGCGGGTTATGACGCGGATAAAGTTTGGGGAAATGACTATTTCTTGCAGACGGGCACAGGGGAGATCGGAATCTACTGCTATACTCTTGGCGAATGCCCATCGTGCAACTTCGAGTTTAAGGTTAAGATCATTCACAGTAACTCGATCTATCGAGACACCATTGAGGACGTTTTCGGGAACCCCCTCAATCTAGACAAAAAGCATTGATCGCCGACCTCCCCGACGATAGAGGCGGCGACCACATGGGCGGCATGGGCGGCATGGGCATGCGAATGTAAGACTGGAGAGGCAAGCATTCGTGCTTGCCTCTTGTCAGTACCGGGAGCAATAGCGACCGGGGCATTCAACCAAGCAAATGTTGGTTATTTGAAAGAAAGGCTTCGCTCGGCAACGGGCGAAGCCTTTTATTTTACCGTGGAGAATTATGGATAGTGCAAACGTCGCCAATGGCAGTTTTGCTTGCTTCGCATTGAGGACGCCGGTGGACCTTCCCGGTGGTAAATCTACTGAGATAGCAGCCGGAATAACAGCTCAAACTCACCCGCCTTTCGAAATGGATGAATTTTGGAAGAAGGAGTTGGGCAATCTAGAGTGCGAAAAAATCACTAATAGTAACTTCTTTCTTTGTGCTTTTTCGGATGAGGGGGCGGACCCGCACACGCTGACTTCATCACTTCACAGTTACTACTATGGTTTGCTTATTTTGGGTCGGGGTTATAACGGGTATCCAGTGAACAGCACTGGAACGATCCTCGGAGGGGCCTATTCGAGTGATGGAGTGGGAAGCGTGAGTACAATTGGCGACATGCTCATTCATTTCCGGCCGTGGAAAGTTATTCAACCGAATATTACGGCTGAGGATCTTCCAATCGCTGCCGTCATCGCAAAAGGCATCGATACGATTTACGCGGACACGAGCGGTGGTGCATTCCTCCGTCTTAGAAAAGGATTTAGCGCGTACATATCAGCCACGCAAAAAACCGAGGCTCATGAACGATTGCATCAATTTGTGCGATCCATCGAAGCAGTTGTTAAGCCGAAGCTCTGGGGTGGCAACAATTTTAAGTTCCGCTGTCAAATGTTTGGGGGAAGAACCCCAGCTGATGAAGAAATCCTAGGTGATCTTTACGAAATGCGGTCTGCAGCAGAGCATTTTGTCCCGTTAAAAGAGAAGCTTGAACGATTTCCCGAACATGAACGGAAAGAGGTAATTCTGAATCGTGTGTTTCAGGTTGAACTTATTGCTCAGCATGTTTATAGGACGATTCTCTCGGATGAGGAATATTATCAGCATTTTGAATCAGACGACTTGATTGATGCCTTGTGGAAACAGTCACCCCGAGATTTAATTAAGTTCTGGGGGGACCCGATTGACCTCAAAGACTTAGAAAAACATAACTATCACGCATGGTTAGAGTAACAGTTAATTAAGAAGAACGGGGTCATCTATGAAGTTAACCCCCTAAGCCAAGCGCACTTCTATCCTGCACGCGTTTGATGGTGTGAAATTGGGTTGGTTGACTGGGTTCTGACAAGCGGAAGGGGTCAGACTTGCGATTCTGCGAGGTTCGGACGGCTTTTGCCGCAATGCACTGCGGTTAAAAATTCGCGTAGCCGAACGATGATTCCCCAACCCCTTAACGGCTGCTATATGGCAAAGCCATTCTGACGTGTGAAACACGCGGCATGTACTTCATGCTCCGCACGCTCGAAATCATTTTTTTGAACGTTCCACAATCAGCCTTTCTTGTTCTTTTTCTTCGTGGGATACTTTTCTTGAACGAGCCCAGCTAAGCGCTGGAATTCCTCAGAGTCTTTTTTCATTGCGGAAAAGTCGAGCCCGGGATATGTATTGTGAATCGTTAGCCAAAGGAAACTTCGACGTTCCGTCTTTGAGTCATGGTCGGACCAGAAGATATTCGTTGGGAGATCGCCGTTTTCTATAGCATTTACCTTCCATGATCGCGGAGCTTCCCTCGGGTCATACCCGTGAACAATCATGTTTGAGATTCCGATACGGTCGGCCTGGTTCTCTTGATTTCGCGCGTACCCATTTTCCATCGCCTTCTGAGTCAAAGTGAGAATGTTGTAAATAAGTCCATAACCCATTGCATAGGAGGCGATTCTACCAATAAAGAGGCCTCGCCGTTTATTCTTGTGTTTATTCTGGGCGCGAATCGAATGCTCTTGCGTCGCATGGGCAATTTCATGCGACAAAATAAATTAGAGCTGCGCTTCATTATCAAAGTAATTGAAGAGGTCGTGGTTAATTACCACAGTCCCTGTGGGATACGCGCCTGCGTTAATACCTTTTTCATAGACAACGGTAAAGGTAAATGGGATCTTGTTTTCGTTGTCCTCCGGCAGATTCTTTTGGTAGTCAGGTATTAATGATTCGCCTACACGGGCAACATATTCCTGCACTTCCTTTTCAGGAAGAACCTTATACTTCTTGTCTCCAACCTTTAGTTCTGCAAAGGAATTCGCCTTCTTTGCCTCCTTCTGCTTTAAACGCAGTTCCTTCCACATCTTGGCCTCATCCTTCGTTTTTTCATTCCTGACAAAGACAACTTCTTCTGCGCTTACCACACCGGTCAAGTTCTCCGTCCCGCGATAGGTCATGTAAATACCCGGACCGATCTCATCAAGTGATTGTAGTGGCTTGGAGTCAGTGAATAACTGTTTTAGATCGTCTTCGTCATCAAACTCGGATGGATCGCTTTCGTTTGATCTATCGCTTTCGATTGCTGGCGGGGGTTCATCCGGTTTCGCTTCCTTCTCGGCCGCTTGCTTTGTCTTCTCTTCCTTTTCTCGTTGTTTCTTCGCCTCCTTTTCTTCTTCCTCCTCCGCCTTATTTAGCTTAAAACGGACATTGGTCTTGCCATCGATTACAATTCGACGAGCATCAGCGAGCACAGTGCCAGACCACGTTCCGTCAGAATTCCTACTCACGCCTGTAGGCTTCGAGTCCAAAACAACCGTATGAGACAGTTTCCGGAACTGCTTCATATCGATCTTTACTTCGGTGACTGTCGTCTCCAAAGTATCAGGATC
>JANOGL010000058.1:0-14526 GCA_031405985.1 Acidobacteriota bacterium
GCCGAGTTGCGCGGCCGCGTCGGCAGTTTGCTTGAGGTTGGAACCGGTTTTCACGCGGAACTTACGGGCCGCGAGAACGTCTATCTCAACGGGGCGATACTCGGCATGAAGCACGACGAGATCAAAAAGAAATTCGACGAGATCGTCGCTTTCGCTGGTTACGAAGATTTTCTGGACACGCCGGTCAAACATTTTTCTAGCGGCATGTATATGCGGCTCGCCTTCTCAGTCGCCGCTCACCTCGAACCTGAAATTTTGATCGTCGACGAGGTGCTCGCCGTTGGTGACATGGAGTTTCAAAAAAAATGTCTTGGCAAGATGGACGAGGTTGGCAAATCGGGCCGCACGGTCATCTTTGTCAGTCATCAGTTGGGGACCATCACACAGTTGTGTCGCGAAACGATGCTACTCGATAACGGCCGGCTGATCTTGAAAGGCGAAACTTCCGCTGTCATCGAACATTACATCAGTCACGGCCGCGCCGATGTCACTTCGTACCAGGCGGAGGACTCAAAAACCAACGTCGAGATGTTCGTTCAGCGAGTTTTGGTTATAAACAAGAAAGCTGTCGAACAGGACCATTTCAGTCACCATGAAACGGTGACCGTATCGGTGGATTGTGGTGTAAACAAAATGGTCCGCGGCGCCGAGCTGCGAATGGTCATTAAAACCGCGCGCGGCATAAACGTCTTCACCGCCGATGCCGATCTTACGTCGTTACCCGACAATACGAGGACCTTTCACGCCGAATTCACGATTCCAACCGCCTACCTGCGGCCAAACGGTTACTCGGCTTCGTTGGCTTTTTTTGTGCCCGATCAACATATCATCGAGTCGATTGACGACGCAGTATTCTTTTCGATATATGACGGCGGGACAAAGTACGCACACAGCGGCGGCACGGATTACGGAGTTGTGTTTTCACCGGCCGAATGGAGGGTAAACGTAATTGAATAAGAAGATACTCTTCATCAATCATCATAAAACTCAGTGCGGTGTTTACGAGTTTGGCCGCAACATAGGCGACGCTCTAAAAAAGTCGACGCTCGAATTCCTCTATTGCGAGTGTGGCTCTGCGGATGAGTTAAGTACAACGATCAAGCATCATGCTCCGGACGCGGTGATTTACAACTATCATCCGACGACTTTGAGTTGGCTGAATATCGGCGTGACAAAACGAATTAGGATCCCGCAGATCGGCCTGATTCACGAGGTGACACAGACGATCGCCGACGCCGCGGACAATCGGTTGTTCAACTTTCACATCGCTCACGACCCGACGCTGCTGCTAAAGAACCCGATAGTTTTCAAGTCCGGACGACTGATTCCGCCTTATGAGCGTGAAGTTGATGAGCCGACTGTCCCGACGATCGGCAGTTTTGGATTTGGAACCGACGGAAAAGGATTTGAGAAGATCGTTGCATCGGTCCAGCAGGAGTTTGACGAGGCGATTATCCGCTTTAACATACCTTTCGCAACCTTTGGCGACACAGACGGCGCGAAGGCGATCGGCATCGCTGACGAATGCCGACAGCTCACGACGCGGCCCGGTATTCGCTTGGAGATAACGCACGATTATCTCGATCAAAGTGCACTGCTCGACTTTTTGGCGAGTAACACGATCAACGTCTTTCTCTACGAAGATCGCGGAATACCGCGAGGGCTCTCGAGCGCGACTGACCTCGCGCTGGCGGCGGGCCGCCCGATTGCCGTTTCTCCGAATGCGATGTTCCGGCACGTGCTCGATACGGTTCCGTCCGTTTCGGTCGCGGATCGTTTGCTCAGGGAGATCATCGATAGCGGCGTCGAGCCGCTTGAGAAATTTTATCGCGAATGGTCCGAACAAATGTTGTGCTGGGAGTACGAACGAATTTGCAAGGCCGTGCTTTCGCAAGAGTCGATCCCGCAAATTCGAGCCGAAGGCGTGATAAAGCGAAAAGTGCGCGGAGCAAAACGTCGAATAAGAAACGTGTTGGGTATGCGGGCAAACGATGCGTCTGCCAATGGCTGGGTGTCCGACGCGTCGATTGGAGTTTTGGCAAGACGGCCGTTGGAGCGCGTTATTTACTCGCCCGTAGCAAATGTTTCGCGACTGAACCGCATTCTTAGTAACGACGCCCGCGAACTCTATCGTCCGACGATCGAGCAGATGTTCCGCCATTTGCCCGAACTTATGGCGAGAAAAATTCCCGAGGCGAACGTGCAGCAGGCGTTCGTGCTCGACACGGTGTACCGGTTCGCGTCCGATCTCGTCGATCCAAAAATATTGTCCGTCGGCAGTTTTGAGGACTCGGCGGCCGCCTTTCTCAAGCTGACGGGCCTTCGCATCGACGAAGTCGACCCTGTGCTCAATTACGATCTCGCAGCTTTTATGACCAGGCCGACGACCGTCAACGGTTCCTACGACGTGGTCTTTGCGACGTCGGTCATCGAGCATGTCGAGGACGATGAGAGTTTTGTGCGGGATATCTCGCTGCTGCTAAAACCGGGTGGTAAGATCGTCTTGACCTGTGATTATCTTGATACCTATAAACGCGGCGACCCGATTTTTGATGTAAACTATCGTTTTTACAAGCAGTCCGACCTCGCGGAACGGCTGCTCGGGTGCGCCGCGGGTTGTCGGCTTGCCGATCAACCGCGATGGAATTGCGAGAAGCCGGATTTTTTTCACGCGGGGTTTAATTACACTTTTGCAACGCTCGTTTTGGAAAAAACTGCGTGAACCTATATGCATTTGATCCATAGAAGAACCTGTCGCGTTTGCGGTTCTGATTCGCTCAAAACCGTCGTTGATCTTGGCGAGCAGCATTTGCAAGGATCGTTTATCAAGGACGGCAAGGAGCTGCCGCCGATGCGCAAGATTCCGTGTCAGATCGTGCGGTGCGATCCGGTCATTGACGAGAACGCATGCGGCTTGCTTCAGATGAAACACAGCGTGCCGCCGACAGTACTTTATGCGGCGTATTGGTACCGTTCGGGCACGAACAACACGATGCGTCAGCATCTGAAAAGTATCGTAGAAACAGCAGTGAAAATCTGGTCGAAACCGAACGGGACTGTTCTCGACATCGGTTGTAATGACGGAACTTTGCTTAAAAATTATCCCGTAGAATTTAAAAAGTTCGGCGTTGATCCGTCCGATGTCGCGCAGGAAGTCACGGGCGATAACCTGCAAGTCATTCAGGACATTTTTCCGTCGCCGTATCTCGACACGGTGCTCGGTAAATCGAGTCTCGACATTATCACGTCGATCGCGATGTTCTACGATCTCGAGGATCCGGTCGCGTTTTGCCGCAGCATAAAAGAGTCTCTCTCGCCTGACGGCATTTGGATTTTTGAGATGTCATACATGCCGGACATGTTGCGCTTGAATTCATACGACACGATCTGTCACGAGCACCTCGAATATTACAGCCTTGCCGTGATAGAAAAAATTCTGAAGCTAGCCGAGCTACAGATTTTTAAAGTCGAATTTAACGACATCAACGGTGGCAGTCTTCGTTGCTACGCGACGCACAACGACAACAACACGCACAAAAACGCCGAGAATCAGGCGTTTATCAGCCAGGTGCGTCAGCGGGAGTTCGACTTCGAACTCGACACCGACAAACCGTATGTCGAATTTCAGACGCGCATCGACAACGAAAAGAAAAAACTGCGCGATCTGTTGACCAATTTCAAGGCAGACGGCAAACGCATTCACATTTACGGCGCTTCGACAAAAGGCAACACGATTCTGCAATTCTGCGAGATCGACAACAACATTATCGACTTCGCGGCCGAGCGCAACCCCGACAAATACGGAGCTAAAACTTTAGGTACAAACATCCCGATCATAAGTGAGGCCGATTCGCGTGCGATGTCGCCAGACTATTACCTCGTTCTGCCGTGGCACTTCAAGGCTGAGTTTGTCGAGCGTGAAAAAGAGATGCTCGATAAAGGGACGGGTATGATCTTTCCGCTGCCCGAGATCGAGATCGTAAAAAGATGAAAGCTGTTATTTTCGGAGCAAACGGACAAGACGGCTTTTATCTGCGGGAGCTGCTCGGACGTGAGAATGTCGAGCTGGTTTGTGTGTCACGAACCGGTGACGATGTGGTCGGTGACGTAGCCGACCGAAATTTTGTCGAACAATTGATAAGAACTCACACGCCCGATTTTATTTTTCACCTTGCAGCAAACTCTACGACGCGCCACGAAGCGCTGTTCGACAATCACGCGGCGATCTCGACAGGCACAGTAAATATTCTCGACGCAGTTTATCGTCACAGCCGTCACACCAAAGTTTTTTTGTCGGGAAGCGCGTTGCAATTTGAAAATAACGGCACGCCAATCGACGAAAATACTCCGTTCGCGCCGCTCAGTCCGTATGCCGTCAGCCGAATTCATTCGGTTTATGCTGGACGATATTTTCGTTCGCTGGGTTTAAAAATTTACGTCGGTTATTTTTTTAATCACGACAGCCCGCGACGCGCGCCAAATCACATAAACCAAAGAATCGCGGCGGCTGCAAAACATATTTCGAAGGGCATCGATGAGCATATCGAGATCGGCGATGTTACTGTAAAAAAGGAGTTTAACTACGCCAGTGACATTGTCGAAGCCATTTGGCTGCTGGTGAATCATGACGAGATTTTCGAGGCCGTGATCGGCAGCGGCGAGGCGCACACGATTGAGGAATGGCTCGAACTTTGCTTCTCATGCGTCAATAGAGACTGGCGCGCTTCCGTGCGTGTGCGAGCAGATTTTGCTCACGAGTATAAAATTTTAGTTTCAAACCCCGCGCTTATAAAATCGCTCGGCTGGCAGCCGAAAGTCGATATTAAAGATTTAGCCCGGATGATGATGGAGGAATAATAATTTATTTATGGCTGAAACCCTCGGTACGCTGGGTGACAAACTCACGACCGTAAAACTGAAGCAATGGCACACGGACGATAATGACCGGCTCCAAAGTCTTGCGCTTCAGGAAAAACAACTTCAAGATGAGATTGACGAATTTATTGCCGATGCTGTCAGCGGAAAAATACCGCTTGAGAAACTTACGTTCGCCGCGAACAAAGTTTACAAGAAAGAGGGAAACCAGACGAAGGAGATAGCCGGTAGCCTCGGCGAAATTTTTGCTTTGCTTGCAGAAGTTAATTGCAAACTTTGGCATGTGCAGGAAACTGTTTACGATTTTGAAATGATACCTGTCGAAGAAAAAGATAACGTGATCAAAGAGCTAGCCGTTGTCAATCTCGAACGAAACAATTGCATCGACGAGCTCGACAAAACCTTTCAATCGATCATCAAATTAATCCGCGGATGAAAAAAAAGCTGACGATTCTTTTTGGCGACGCTCACCTGTCATATTCCCCGACCGTGATCGGTTTATATGATTTGTTGTTGCCGCATTTTGACGTAACGATCGTCGCAAAAAGCCCGAAGTCTTTCGACGACAGGCCGATTGCGAACAGAAAAGTCGTTTATATAAAACAGCCGAATCACAGAATTGGCAGGTTGCAAAGGAAATTGGCGTTTCGACTGGCATCGGCCAAAAATACATTTGCAAAGCGATTCGCGGGAATAAACGCGCCTTACGAAACGTTCTATGAATTCAAGTTCATAAAACAATTTCTCGCGACCGAAAACCCTGACGTGATTATCGCCGTGGATTTCAAGAGTTTGTTTTTCGCTCAACTTCTCGATAAAAAAGTTGAGTTTGTCTCGCTCGAGATCGTACCGAACGATCCGTTTTATCGGGCTTGCGATCTCAGGAACATTAACTCTGTGATTATTCAGACCAAAGAGCGCTATCGGCATTTGTTTGGCGACAGGGGATTTAGAACTTTCTTTATCCAAAACTCGCCGGTATATTCAGCCGGACAAACCGAGGCGCCGCGCGCAGGTTTGGCATATTGCGGCACGGCGTGGAATCCGTTCGGTTTTTATCATTGCCTTGAGTTTCTCAAAAAGTTTCCGTCATACGAAATGCATGTAAGAGGTGCGATCTTGAGCGATGACAAAGAACGAGTTCGGCGAGATTGCGGCGACTTACTCGCAAATGGACGGCTGGTCATCGACGACAAATACCTCGATGACAGAGATGTCGTCGATTATTTGAGAAAGTTCAGAATTGGATTTAGTTTTTACAATTTTGAAATCGAGTGGGTTAATAATTTCAATTATCAATCCGCTCCGTCGGGCAAGATGTTCAAGTACTTTGCTGCCGGTGTTCCGGTCGTTGCATCGGACACACTTGGCGCGCAGCCGGTGATTGAATTCGATTGCGGAGTGTTGATCAAAGATCTAAAGCCCGAGAGCATAAAGCAGGCGATCGACGAGATCGAAAGTAGTTTTGAACACTATTCGAACAACTGTCTTAAGGCCGCTGAGCACTATAGTCTTGACAAGACGGCGAAACCATTCGTCGACTATTTGGCGGCGAAGTAAACACTAAAGTAAATATCCGCCGTGATCTTTGCCCGGCCTATTTTTTCCGATTCCGCCAAAACTTGACAACAAACATTGGCACAAACATTCGCAAGACAAATTTTACAAGCTGCACACCGGAACGGGATCCGCGCCAATTCTTTCTTGCAAGTTGAAACGCCTGTTGTTTCTCCCCTTGCTGAAGAAAAATGCGAGCGTAGTAAAATCTTATTTGCTCCTGAATTTTTTTCGATTGCACTTCGCCAACACCCATATTTCCGAAGTTTCGATTCTGCGCTGCGATTACTTCCTTGAGCATCATGTCGATATTGTGGCTTGTATTGTAGCTATGCCGCCGCCATGCCGAAAGCTCTTGCGGGTCAAAGGCAAAGTTGCCGAGCTGCGCCAACTTCAGATACATTTCATAATCTTCGAGCGGCGAGTTTTCGTTCCATGCAACTGTCTCCAACGCCGAGCGTCTATAGAAAACCGTCGAGCTAATTGGGACAACCAGACGCAAGAGCATATCCCTGGCATCGCCATCAGTTGAATATGACCACTCGTCGGCATGATTTGCGGTACTATCAAAAATTTGGCCCTCTTCATCAATGATAAAAGCATGGCCATAACCCAAAACGGCCGATTCGCTCTTTTCGAGAAGTTTCACTCGCTCCTCGAAAAAAAACGGCTGCCAGTAATCGTCCGCACCAATATACGCGAAGTACTTTCCTTTGCTCAACGCAAATGCCTCGTTTAGGGTTGCGCACAGGCCGCGGTTTTCGCGCACGATAAGTTCAGTGTCAAATAGACAATCTTTCAAAATCCGTTCTATGATTCGAGGCGAACCGTCGCTTGATCCGTCGTCGATTACGAGCAATTTCGCGGGCGGTACAGTTTGATTGATAATCGATTTCAAGCACGTTTCGATAAACGGCGCGTGATTATAACTAGGTACGAATGCAAAAATCTCAGAATTTTGTCGGTTTTTGTTCATTTCAAATTTCAGATTTTCAGACGGTCAACATTCCAATCGACAGATTAAGTTTAATCGACTGTACATGCCTGATAAAGCGTTCAAGGCGAGAAAATTATGGAATGACCGAGGTTCCGCGTTTCTGCCAGGAGTGGAAATTGTCGGCAGGAAATAATTAAAGGTAGTGTCGCGTTGTCGACGATTTAAAACATCGATTCGTATAGTTTTTTTAGCGACGACAAATGAGCGTCGATACTGTAGCGGTCGTTCGCGAGCCTTTTTCCCATAGCACCCAGTTTTTTTCGTTGATCCGCGTTACTGGCCAAGTCAATCATTTTTTCTGCCAGATCATTTTCATCACCTTTTTTGAACATCATCGCATATTTTCCTTCTTTAGAGATTTCCAACAACGGTTCTATGTCAGAGAGGATACACGGCTTTCCTAATATCATGGCTTCAATGACAGTGATCGGAAGACCTTCTTGTATAGAGGATAAGACGAATACGTCTATTTCGTTTAAGATACCGCTTACGTCGTTTCTGCTACCTAAAAAATTCACCCTATCACCTAGGTTATGCCTCTTACAATAATCTAAACAGGCTTGATATTTTTCACGAGCCTGATCGTGGCCACCTACAAAAATGAAGTGCGCATTTGGAACGGCATCGAAGAATTTGGGTAACGCCCGACAGACTGTCATTTGATCTTTTCGGTCAGCTTGATAGAAATTTCCGATCATACTAAAGAGTAATGTGTTTTTGTTCAAACCGAGCTCATTCCTTAGATTATTCGACTGAGATATCAGACGATTTTCATCTGCGCCGTTATAAAGAATAGAGACATTCTCCGTGACCTTAACGTCCGCCACTTCTACTAACCACTTATGCAAACTGTGACTCACAATAAGATTAGCATCCATCCTTGGTGACAGATAATTTAGGGTGCAACGATTTTTTTTGTCGTGAATGTGTCCCTGAAAGGTGAGAACGCGACGAACATCGGCACCAATCGTCGCAAGGTATGCATGTAGACAAGTAACCGCCTGATCAGTATGGACTATATTAATTTTACGCAAGAGAATTATTTTTCTAAGGCGGGCAACGACTTTGAAATCGACCGGAAGGCGTCTCTGTATTCTTGTATATTCGACGCCTGAAGTCTTGAAATCACTCTCAAGAGCCCCGCCGCCAGTTGCCACAAGTGCGATATCTAGACCATGTCTTGATGCATTCCGGCAAACATCCAGCGCAAGCATTTCTGCGCCGCCGCGATTGAGAGAATCTAACAGTAAAAGAACTTTCATTTAGCCGACGGCGAAGTTTTGTTATACGCCAGAGCCAGATCGGGCACTAAAGCCAAAGCTGTTAATTTGTAGAGACCTTTCAAAACAATCTTAGAAATTTTCTTCAGTGTAAATAAATTTGAAGAATTGGTTGTGGAGAACCACAAATCAACCCGGTCCTGAAAACCATTCCGCGACGGTTCAAGCAAAATGACGTCGGAACTGGAATCGTTCAATATTCCGGTGATTTCGCTGACCGTTGAACCTCGAATACCTTTTCTTAATAGTTCTTGCCACGATTCAAACGGATCAATGCGTCGAGAGAATCTTCGAGCTGCCCACAACGCCAGCCTATCCGGCGCGTAATTGATAAGAGGCAGCATAGTTGTATGCAACTCTAACGGGAAAGCCAAATTAGGCGTTTGGTTGAGAAACAGGGATCCATTTTCGACCACGGACGACCATAGTTGTTTGAGAACGACTTGTCGTTCGTCTGGCAATAGATGTTCATATACTGCACTTAAAATTACCAGATCGAACCGGCCGATATTTCGCGGTAATTCATCCCTGTTGGGTGATTGAAAAAATTCTACATTTTTATAGCCATAGTGTTTCAATCTGGCTTTTGCAACAGACAAAAGATCGTCCACTAATTCAACTCCGATCACCTTGCTTTGTGGAAATTGTCGCGCCAGCCACATCGTCGAAGCTCCACAACCACAACCAAAATCTAAAATTCTTTTCCCTGTAAATGTCTCTGAGCCAAAGTAAGCTGTTAACTCGTTTGATAAATATTTCTGCACATAAACTGGATCTTCGTCGCGGGCAATTTCATCGCAAAGCCACTCCACTCCCTTTACATCTAAAATTTGTTTAATCAAGTCCGGTGGATACGATGTATCGCACATTGTGCGCGGCGAGAATGCCGTCTCATCGCTTAAAGTTATTTTCAGTGTTGAGCGACTGTCTTGTGGTTCGCTCAAAAAAACACTTCCGGAAGGTAATTCCCAAATCAGAGACATATAAAACATTTGCCCGTAATAAGCGCGCTGTTATAGGTACGCGCTTTGACATAAAGGCTAAGATTACACAAACCGGCGCGTTTGCGCCAGATTGCCCCAATGCTAGAATGCCAAACATGCGAATCCTCGTCGGCATGCCCGATAAAAACTCGCTCGGCGGACCTATTTATTGCGAGCCGCCGTTTGTCGTCGCTCTGCGCGCGGCGGGCGTCGAGACGGACGAGGAAGTTTATGTTTACGGCGATGGCGGGACTCCGACGAGTATTTTTAAGCGAATCTCACGTGTGCTCGGCGCGGCTCGGCGTCTGCGGGCTCGCACGCGTGAAAAGCAATACGACGTCATTCATCTCAACACTTCGTTTGACGAAAAGTGCGTGCTGCGCGATCTGGGCACGCTTGTTGTTTTGCGCAAATCGGGCGTGCCGGTTTATCTCAAAATGCACGGCTCTATCGCGGGGTTTCTAAAAACTAAAAGTAGATTTTGGCGATTGTTGCAGCGACGAGTTTTTAAGATGGCCGCGAACATCGGTGTCCTCTCTCACGAAGAGAGCGAACTCTTTCTCGCCGCAGGTTGTCGGGCCGATAAACTAACTTTGGTAAAAAATGCGTTCAAGCCTGAGGAATTTGAATACGACCGACAATTCCGACATCGCATGAATGTTGACGATGAAACTCCGATCTTATTGTTCAGTTCGAGATTACTTTTGACAAAAGGGTTGCTGGATGTAATCGTGGCATGCAGCGAGTTAAAAAAAACAGAGCGAAAATTCACGCTGTTTTGTTTGGGTGACGGGCCCGTTCTTGCTGAGGCAAAAGAACTCGTAAACAAACTCGATCTGAACGATCATGTCCGTTTTACCGGACAAATCAGCGAAGAAGAGACGACCGCCTTTCACGCAAACAGCACCGTCTTTGTCTTCCCAACCTATCACGACGAAGGCTTTCCGCTCGTTCTGCTAAAATCCCTCGCCGCAGGAATGCCGATAATCACAACCCGCATCCGCGCCGCCGCCGATTACCTAACCGAACCTGACAACTGCCTTTGGGTAAAGCCGCGGTCGCCGGATGAACTCGTCAGATCGATTGGCCGTTTGATCGATGAGGATAGACTACGTTCGTCGATGTCGATCAACAATCGCCGTCTCGCAGAGAAATTTTTGCCGGAAGTCGTCGCTCGCGAATACATCGAGATTTACACGGCCATTTTGTCCGGATCGTAACCGTTCGGATGTGCGAGTTTCCATTCCCAAGCTGTTCGAATAATATTTTCAAGATCGGAATATTTAGTTTTGAAACCGAGAGCTTCGTTTGCCGTCTGCGCATCGGCGATCAGAACAGCCGGGTCGCCCTCGCGCCGCGATTCGACTTTTGTGTGAATAGTCTTACCCGTAACTTTTTGCGCAACATCTATAACCTGACGCACCGAATATCCTGATTCGCATCCGAGGTTTAGTGCAATTGAAGGTCGTTTTCGATTTAGATATTCGATTGCAGAGATGTGCGCGCTTGCCAGATCGGCTACGTGAACATAATCACGAACACACGTGCCGTCGTCGGTCGAATAATCGTCGCCAAAGATCGGCACAAAGTCCTTTTCGCCGGAGGCCGCGCTCAAAACGTTTGGGATCAAGTGGTTCTCAGGTTCATGCATCTCTCCACAATTTTCGGTAGCACCCGCCGCATTAAAATATCGCAGCGAGACATAACCAAAATCGTCATCAGCCGCGAGTCTGGCAAGCATCTGTTCCGAGCGGAGTTTCGATTCTCCGTAAGGATTTACCGGCCGCAGGCGGTGCAATTCGCGTATCGGCGTTTCAAGCGGGTCGCCATAAACCGCACACGTCGACGAAAATACAAACTGTCTGACATTCTCCGACAAAAGCGTGGCGACGAGACGTTCTGTCACTTTTGTGTTGTTCTCAAAATACTTTTCGGGTTCAGCGATCGACTCGGCCACGTCCGCGAAGGCCGCAAAATGAATGCAGGAATCGATGGAATGCAGCTTTATGATTTGGCGAATAAGACTCTCGCCACCGACATCGCCGTGATAGAAGGGAACATTCTCAGCCAGCGACTCTCGATGACCTTGAACAAGATTGTCGATCACGACGACATCGGCTCCGGCATTTCGAAGTATCTCTACCGTCACACTGCCAATGTATCCCGCACCACCGGTTACCAATATCGCCATCGCAAACTTATTCTAACCAATCATCTACAAAAAAGAAGTGCGGCCTTGAGTTTTGGACTCAAAGCCGCGGTTTAACCAGATAGGCATTGCTGTAGGCCTCGCGGAGCAGAAGGCAAAAGGCGGATTATCAATGGCAGGACAATGGGCCGGCGGACCAACTACTCCGCATCGTCAGTTCGTCAAGCCCAATACTTTTTCACTTCTGAGACCGAGGCGTTTTGCTTCGCGCCGAATTACGTTCGGGTTGGTCTTCAGGTTGTGTATCTCTTCTTGCAGCGCCAGGTTCTCGTCCATGAGGTTCTGAATCTGCGAAGAGAGGCGTACATTTTGATTTGATTCTTCATTCATTTCAGTGAATGCACGAAAATTGATTGAAACTATGAGCATCGTAAATATCGCGGCCACGATCAGGAACGACAGCCACCAGGGCGTGCGTTTATGCGAGACGCGGCTCTGGGCGGTGCGACGTCGTCGTCGTGTGCGTCGTCCCGACATGTCGGGATTATACCAGTAGATATTTGCGGCCTTGCTCAATTAGTTCCTCCAAATCTTTTTTATCTTCGCTCTCTGCGTAAATCCTTACGAGCGGTTCGGTGCCCGACGGCCGCATCAACATCCATGCGTTGTTTGCGAATAAGAATTTCACGCCGTCCGTGCGATTTATGTTTTCAATTTGCCGGCCACCGATCTCGGTCGGTTCTTGTGCAAGTTTCTCTTTCAACTTGGTCGCGACCTCGGGCGTGAGTTTCACGCCGATGCGGCCCGATTCGAGCTTGCCGTCTCGCTTAAAGAGTTCGGCGAGCTGCTCTGTCAAACTTGCACCGCGTGCGGCGACCGCTTCGGCCGCCAAAAGACAGGCGATGATGCCGTCCTTCTCGGGGTAATGCCCGCGTATCGAGAGACCGGCGGACTCTTCGCCGCCAAGAATGATCTCGTCCTTATTTATCAATTCGCCGATGAACTTAAAACCGACCGGCGTCTCGTAAAGCTTTATGCCTCTTGCATTTGCAACGCGATCAACCTGATGCGACGTTGCCACGCTGCGTGCGACGCCTCGCGGGTCGCCGCGGGTTTCACACAAGTAATCTGTCAAAAGCGCGATCAGATTGTTCGGCGTAATGAACTCGCCATTGCTGTCGATGAGACCAAATCTGTCGCCGTCGCCGTCCGTCGCTAAGCCCAGCGTGAGCTGCTTGCTCGTGACTGCAGTTTTCAACTCAATGAGGTGATCTTCGCCCGGCTCAGGCGATCTGCCGCCGAACGTCACGTCACGCCAATCGTGAATCGTCTCAACCTCGAGGCCGTGATCCCGCAGAATTTTGTCGAGATACCCGCGGCCCGTGCCCCACAAAGCGTCGTAAGCGTATCGGCCCTTTGCCGTGGCGATCACCTCAAAGCGAACTTTAGTTTTCAAATCGTCCAGATAAGCAGGACGCGGGTCAAAATCGTTTATTTCACCGCCGGCAGCATCGTGACCTGACATTTTGTTGGCGATGCGATGCTCGATCTGTTTCGTGATCTCCGGCAGTGCCGGTGCTCCGTCGGCAGTCGAAAACTTTATGCCTTGATACTCAGGCGGATTGTGCGACGCCGTGAAATTAATTCCACCGGCTGCTTTGTTCAAGCGTATCGAGTGGCTGATCGTCGGTGTCGGCGTTGGCCCGGTGCACTTAAGCACCTTGAAGCCCTTTGCGGCTGCGATCTCTGCTGCGACATTCGTGAACGTCTCGCCCATAAATCGCGAATCGTGTCCGACGATCAATGTCTGGGCTTCTTCAGCGTCTTTAGTTTTCAAATATCCGCAGATCGCTTCGATAACGAGCCGCACATTTTCAAACGTGAAATCATCGGCGATTACGGCACGCCAACCCGATGTTCCAAAGCGGATAGCCATTAAATTGAATTCAGAGAAATCACTTCCCGGAAAAACCGCATGGGCTATTATTTCAACCCAATTTCCCGTAAAGTGGTGGAAGCATAACATGAACTTTAAGCATTGTAAAGCGCAAATATAAATTTTTATGCACTTTTTTTAAGAGGCTTGTTTTCAGCAATTTACATTCCGCGCATTAAGGTTTGTCCTGATAATGGCGCTTTAGAAATTGTCATTTACTTCACCGAGCGCTTAAGATGAAAAAACACCGGTTGAAAGTTAAATTTGTGCTGGACTTTGAGAATCGGGGATTATTTTCGGTAAATTGGATCATTAGGACGCATAATTTCAAATCGTAGCCCATGTGTGTCGAAAAAGCCCACAACGAAAGGGAAATTGCAGCTTCCCGACAGGGCTTAACTCTCGTTATTTCAACACTTAATACATAATTAAGCGCCGTGGTTGGGTGGCACGGTGATTGCTGAAAGCAAAGCAGTATCTTTGCGCCGAAGTCATTGAGCGCGTTCAAGTAATCATTGGAGAAATTTATAACATGAGACCAGTAAAGCATTTCGAAAAAGGTTTGACCTACGTTGCGTCGGCCGCGTTCAACGCGATCAAGAGCGTCAATCAGTTCAAGCCGAGCCGGACCTGTCGATTTACGACAAGAAGTGTGGAGACGACGATGCGAACACGCCGTGATCAAGTCCAAGCCGCTGCGAGTTCTCTGCTCGAGCAGTTGCGGGTGCTGAACCTGCCCTTCATGCTGG
>JANOGL010000108.1:0-5473 GCA_031405985.1 Acidobacteriota bacterium
GTGCTCCGTGAACATCCTTGACCTTTGCACGGTATTTGAATTTATTACCGTGCGCATCCGTTCGCTTCGATTCCTTGTACTTAAGCTCAATCTGGGCTAAGCCTAACTGGTTAAGTGTTTGCAGCTCGCCGGATTCGCTTATCCCATTGTGATTAGCGTCCTGCCATAACCTAAGGCTCGAAAATATTACGTCCTGACTCGTAATGTCACCGTCGCCATTTCCGCCATTCGGCAACTTGTCGTATTCGGCTAGTGCCAGAAAACCGTTGCGATGTTGGCCGACTGGTGGGTCGGGTTGTGGCGTGTAACTTCCAAACAATTCTGTCCCATCATCAATCGAGCCGTTTCCATTTCTGTCAAGCACAAGCCAAGCGTCATCTGATCCAACTGTAGTCCATGCAAGTCTTTCCTGTGTGACATCGGCGTTGAGATCAAAGTTCACGCCACCCTGAGCGTCAGTAAGCGAGAAGCCATTTCCAGACAGGTCTATTACGATTGGTGACTGGCATTGTCCGCCTTCGGTCAGCACACAGCATTGTTGACACACATCCCAGTTCCCAACATCGCAAAACCCTAACTCGCCCTCGCATGGCGTCGGTGTCGGAGTTGGTGTCGGCGGAGTAGGACAGGCAATATCATCACCTGGAATAAAGTTTAGTTGTTGGCAACTCTCCGGACCTAAGTCGCAAGTTACTAAGGCTGGGAGAGCACTACGACGGCCAACCCCGGTTGCAGAAGCCGGGTTAGCTACACGTGCTTCACCGGTTCCAGGAATGTTCTCGCAACCACAGCTTACAAAGTGGGAATCCAGGCTCTGCCAACAACCACCACCCTGAGCCATAACTTTTTGTTCAATTGGTTCTGGAGAACTAACATAAGCTAATGAGATAGTCAGTAGGAAAGCGCAGAGAATCCAAATAAGAAAGTATTTATTCTTCATATTGCCTCCTTTCTAATTGTCTCGTGACACTACAAACTTGCCAGGTCTGTTAGGATCGGGACGGAAAATATCGCCGGCACTCCAATGAGTTCCATCGTCGAATTCAACTGCAACGACAGTCAAGTTGGCTGTCGTAAGGTTACTAAGGTCAGATCTTATAGCAACAAACCTTTGAAGAGTAGCAAATGATGTTGGTGCTAGCGCAGTCTCATCAATCTCGTCTGGTTTTAAAATCTTCATTCCAACCGCACCTGCCTTGTGCTTAGTAGGAGAGAGACCATAATTTAGAGAATATGATGTCGGAACTCCCCACGGTTCGCCATGAGTAGCTGTTTCAGGAAACAAAAGATTTAGGTCAATCGAAGTAATCGTTTTTCCGGATATATTTTTAAATTTGATTGTAAAGTCCTTGAGCCAGTTTTCATCCTCAAAATTTTCATCAAGTTTAATCACCTTGCCGTTTGAACGAACTTCGATTATCTCGATAGGTTCTTTTACAAAACTGTCCGAGAAATTCATTTTCTTGATCATCTTGATCTTTGAGTCCTTTCTCTGTGCCAGAGCGGTAAAAACCGATTTCGACAGGAAAAAAACAGGGATCATCGAGAAAATCAAAAGTAATAAAAGTAGTTTGTTTTGCAAAGACAATACTTTTTGCAAAGAAGCGCTTTTTGTATAATTTGTCATTTTTCCTCCTTTCTGCTCTTAGAGAGCGGGTTAATGATTAACAGAAAGGCTGTTTGGTCGGTAAGAAAGGCGAAACAACCGGGGAAAGTTTCTCGTGAGTAACTTTACTACTTGAAAAAAAGCGTAGTCGTGCTGAGCCTAAATGTCAATATCAATATACGACCGTTGCAGCCGGCAAAATCGGGCAGCTTTATTTGCCGGCAAAAGGGATAATTTCCGAGCGCAAAAAGAGGCCGCCTTTTCCGAACAGCCTCTTCTCTGTTTGTGTTCTCTGGGGACTAATTTCCCGTCTTGTCTTTTCGCTCGTCGGCAAAAAGTATCGGCGAGACGATCGAGCGGTAGAATTCGCTGATCTTGATGAATGACTCTGTCCGCAATTTCGACATAAATTTTTTCTGCTCCGTCGGCATTTTTTCGCTGAGAATCGCCATGCGGACAGCATTCTCGTCAAAGACGGATTCGGTGCTTGCCTGCTCACGTACATCAACCCTCAGGATAACCATGCCCAACTGATCTGCTTGAAAAGGCTCGGTAACATCGCCGGTTTTGATATTTTTAAGCGGCTTTGCCACCACTTCGACAAGACTTGCAACAATTAGCTTCTCAGCCTTTCCGGCCCCTTCGGTAACAACGCCCGGGTCGCCATTTTCTTTCACAATTTTTGCAAAATCAGCGCCGCCTTTCAGCTGAATGTAAAGCTGCTTTGCTTTTTCCCGCACGGCGGCCTCGTCGCGGCCGGCAAAACTTAAGAACAGCTCGCTAATCGAAATCGTCTCAGGTTTTGTAAATTTACCTTTGTTTTTTTCGTAATAATCTTTCAACTCTTTGCCGTTTGCTTTCCAATAAGTTGCTGCCTGCACTTCGCGTTGAATGACGCGTTCGCGAACCGCCTGCTTACGCCAACCTTCTCTCATTTCTTTCGGATCGACACCCTGCTTTTCCATCTCTTGATAAAGCGCCTCGACCGTTTTGAAATTGTATTGCTTCATTAACTCCGCGATACGCTGATTTAGGCTTGCCTCGATGTCATTGTCGAGCCCGAGTTCTTTTGCTTTTTGAATGAGAAGCTCCTCGTTGATAAGGCTGGCGATGAGTTCGCCTTGCTTTTCGTCAGCCATTTTACGAGCCTCTTCGGGCGTCTTGCCTTCTCGTGTCCAAGTGTCGATTATCTCTTTTGTTTCGCGTTTAATTCGCGAGAGTGTGATTACGCCCTCATTGACCTGAGCGATGACCTCATCGACAACCTTAGTTTGTGTTTCCTGCGCAAAAGCATTCGCACTCGACAGAGCGGCGGTAAACAGAACAAAATAAAAATAACGAAAGTATTTCATCAACTTCTCCTTAAAAGCGGCAAGCAAGAATCTTATTACTCACGCGCAGTAGTTTGCAAACGTGAGTTTTGATGCACAAAGTTCGACAGGCGTTTCTTTTGCTCGCGAATAACAATCTAATTATCTTCGACAAAACTCCTAAGCCCTTATGTTCTCGAGCGTTTCGAGCGATACGACGAGCAGCTCGCGCATCTTGATCTGTACACGCAAGATGCCGTTTGGCGAGAAAGTCGAATCTTGATTACTGCCCAAAAATTGCGTCAATTTGTCAGGCGAAACCGTCGCGTTCTCGCCTAGTTTGATCGCGATGCTGTCGGCGGCTTTATCGATTGAGACGATTGCCATTTGCTCTGCAAGTTTACGCAGACGGCCGTATGCAAAAAGATTTTCAACCGCGCGTGGAATGCGGCCGTAACGGTCTTCGATCTCTGCGTGAATTTGCATGAGATGATCTTCGCTTTCTGCGGACGAGATGCGCTTGTATGTCCGCAGCCGCTGACTTGCCTCGGCGATGTAATCTTTTGGTATCGCGACATCGACGCCGAGATTGATGGACACGCTCACCTCGTCCGCGATCTCGTCGCCGCGAAGTTCGGCAATCGTGCGTTCGAGCATTTTTGTGTAGAGATCGAATCCGAGAGCGTCCAAGTGTCCCGATTGTTGTCCGCCAAGTATGTTACCGGCGCCGCGAAGCTCAAGATCAAGAGCCGCGAGACGAAAGCCCGCACCCAAATCTGAAAATTCACGAATCGCCGACAATCTTCTTCGCGCTATCGGCGTCAGCTCAAGTTCACTCGGTATCAACAGGTACGCATACGCACGCCGATTGGAGCGGCCGACGCGTCCGCGAAGCTGATAAAGCTGCGAGAGGCCATAATTATCGGCTCGATTGATAATGATCGTGTTCGCACGCGGGATATCTATGCCGTTCTCGATGATCGTCGTCGCAACGAGAACGTCGTATTTGTAATCTACAAACGCGAGCATCACGTCCTCCATTTCCTTTTCGTTCATCTGTCCGTGACCGATCGCGATACGCGCCTGAGGAACAATTTTTTGAATGAGCGCGGCGATCGATTCGATAGATTCGACGCGGTTGTGGATGAAGAAAATTTGTCCGTTTCGCGAAAGTTCAAGCTCGATCGCCGAGCGGATCACACCTTCGTTAAATTGCACGACCTGCGTGTTGATCGCGAGCCGGTCACGCGGCGGCGTTTCGATCACCGACATATCGCGCATGCCGAGCAGAGACATATTCAGTGTTCGCGGAATCGGCGTCGCTGAGAGCGTCAGCACATCGACCTTTTTCTTTAAGTGTTTAAGTTTTTCTTTATGTCCGACGCCGAAACGCTGCTCTTCATCAACGACGACGAGGCCGAGTTTAGGCAGCTTTACGTCGTTCGACAGCAAGCGGTGCGTTCCGATCAAAACATCGACTTCGCCCTTTCCGGCTGCCTCGGCAACCGACTTTTGCTCTTTTGTCGAGCGAAACCGCGACAGCAGATCGACCTTTACCGGGAACGCTGCGAACCGCTTTTTGAACGTTTCGTAATGCTGATACGCGAGCACTGTCGTCGGTGTCAACACGGCCGCTTGCTTGCCGTCCATCACGGCTTTGAAAGCCGCACGCATCGCGACCTCAGTCTTGCCGTAACCGACATCGCCGATGATCAGCCGATCCATTGGAACGGCGGTTTCCATATCTGTTTTTACATCAGCGATTGCGGCCGCCTGATCGGTTGTCAGTTCGTATGGAAACGCATCTTCAAACTCATGCTGCCACGGCGCGTCGGGCGGAAACGCGTGGCCGCGAACAAGTTTACGCTCGGCGTAGAGTTTCAAAAGCTCATCCGCCATGTCGCGCATCGCGCGTTTTGCCTTGGCCTTTGTCTTTTGCCAGCCAAGTCCGCCGAGACGATCAAGTGATGGCTGCGCGGCCTCACCCGAGGAATATCGCGAGACGAGATCCATACGCTCGACCGGCACAAACAACTTTGCGTCGTCGGCGTATATCAGCAGCATGAATTCGCGCGTTTGCCCTTGCGACTCGATAATTTGCAGGCCGTCGAAACGCCCGATGCCGTGATCGATGTGAACGACGTAATCGCCCGCTTTGAGATCGCGAAAGTCAGAGATAAAAGCGCCGAGTTTCGATTTTGTACTTTGGCTCTTGGTCTTGGGCCTTTGTTCGGAAGATGTTATCTCGCCAAAGATGTCGGCCTCGGAAAATATCTTCAGCTCGAAGACAGGCAGCTCAAATCCGCTCGACAACGCGCCGATCCGTATCGAATCTTGCGGCAAGTAAATATCGTATTCGCGAAGAATTTCATTCAGCCGCTCAGCCATTCCCGCAGTCTGGACGACGATCTGGGCTGTCTGTTCAAACTCCGCAACAAACGCCGGAATATCGCCATGAAACTTGCGCGTCGAACGCGATTGAAGCGCGATCTCGACGGCTTTTTCTGCGGTTGGAAATAAAAAAAGCGGGGAGTCCGCAGCCGCATCTGTCTGAAAC
>JANOGL010000153.1:0-2238 GCA_031405985.1 Acidobacteriota bacterium
CGGTGCGAACGACACGACCGCCGTTGACTTTGTCCGATGCAAGACCGCTGAAGTACGAGTTCGAACCTTCGGGAAACGAGCCATACAACGCCATCGCAAGCTCGCGTTTGCCTTGCTTTTCGAGCGCAAAGCCGCGGAGGAATTTCACTTCGTCTATGCTCGTCATTGAACCCGCGAATTTCCCCTGAGCCTGCATCAACGCCGCGGTCGCTTCGGCATCCTGCCATTTACCGCGATAGATCTCCATTCGCAGCCGCGCATGAAGTGCGCTCGCCTCGGTCGCCGTACCCGTAAATCTCGCCCTCGCCTTGTCGACCCAACCCGTAGCATCGTCGTATTTGCCGGCTTCGCGCAGAGCGTCGATCGTATTCAAATATGCTCCATCGATTCGCTCGCCAGTCGGATACATCACGGTGTATTGCTCGTAGATCTTTGCGGCCTCGGCGTATTTGCCGAGTCGGACGTGACACGCACCCTTGAACGACAATCCCTCGCGGCCGTCTTTTGTCGAAGGGAATTCGCGTGCAACACGATCGAGCCACGGAATTGCCTTATCGTATGCTCGCTCCCAATAATACGAACGGCCGGTCATAAACAGCGCACCCGACATTGCGGCGTCCGTCGAAAAATTGTCAAAGATCTTTTGAAAATGTTCGCGCGACTCAGGAAAGTGACGGTTGTCGAAATAAATTTTGCCTCTGATAAGATGTTCGGCGGCGGTAAGTGTCACGAGCTTGCCGCGGGCGTCGCGACTCGCGCGATCTTTCTCGATCACCTGTCGCAGAGCTGCGTCGGATTGCGAGTAAACAAAAGCCGATAAAATAAATGACAACACAACCGCGGCTAGCTTTTTCATAATTTTTGGAATAACGGGTAGGCGACACGTCATAGACTACCGATTTTTAGACGAGTCGGCAATCAAAACTGTTGCCGCTCTTCTGTCGATAAACGCAACCTTCTCTGCTATCATTCGTAATTGAATACCTATGAGCCCCTGCCGAAATTGCGGAAAAGTCAACGCTGCGGAAAGCCACTTCTGCCGGTTCTGCGGAACAAAGCTCGCGGGTGTAGCAACCGGAGCCCCGCAGCCGATGCCGCAGCAATCGGCCCCGAATCCATACGATCTGCCGCAGCCGCAACCTTATTCGTGGAAGACTGACGAGTTCAAACGCAGTTACGACGCTCGCAAGACGGATCAATTCGATCGGGGAAGCGGACTTGCGACCCCGTTATATCAGCAGCCGGCCCACCTCGCACACCAATCGCCCCATCACGTCGCACAGCTTTTTCGCTGTCCGAATTGCACGACCGAGATGATGCCCCGATTCGAGAAAAAGATCTCGACGACAGGCTGGATAGTGTTCGCGGTTCTGCTCGTCACCGTTTTTCCGCTGTTTTGGATCGGATTGCTAATTAAAGAAGAAGTGCCATTCTGCCAAACCTGTAACGCAAAACTTATACTTGGCCCTTACCGATAATAATATCCGCGTGGATGTTCGATCATTACTTCGGGGTTCGTGCTCGTCACGCTGATCTTGTAGTAACGCTTTTTCATGTGCGTCGAGATATAGCTGAGAGCAAACTGTCGGCTTAAAGTTAGGTTGAGTTCGCGAAAATAGGGAAGGTAACTTACGGGAGCGAACGATCCGCTGCCAAATGAGCGCCCGCCCGTTTCATCGGAGAGTTTTGCGAGAGCTCCTTGAGCGCCTAGGGTAAGGATCGAATTGCCGCTTTCGGTCAGAGTGGTCGGCGAATAGAAAGAATAAACCGCGATGCTGCGACGCTGCGCCTTTAAAATTGCTTGATCGAGATCGTAACTTTGCGAGATCGACGCAAGATTAAGGCCGTTGCTCGTATCGAGACCGTCGGAAAACAGAAGTATCGCCCGACGCCCGGACGGCACCCCGTCGAACCGGTTGAGAATGTCAGTCACGCCGCCGTAAGGACTTCGTGGGGCGAGACTGGAAGAACCTGCGACGATTCGCAAACTCTTTGCCGCCGACTCAAGATCGTCCGTAAATCGCTGACGAATTTGCGGAACTCCGCCACGCAAATACGCGACCATCACACGAGTGCCTTTCGGCAACCCACGTATAAACTGCTTGATGTCGTCGATCTGTAGATTAAAATTCGTCGAAAGATCGTCTTGGACAAGTATCGCGATCGAGAGCGGCGTGTCGCTTACGCTGCGGATCGACAAGATCTGCTGCTCGTCTTTGTCTTCTTTGACGATGAGCC
>JANOGL010000162.1:0-5845 GCA_031405985.1 Acidobacteriota bacterium
ATCCTGACCCTACTCCACTGCAAAAAAAGCCGCTCCGTTTAAGAAAAGGCCTTTTCACCTTTACCCGACGCCCGGGCAGAACCTGTAAAATCTGCTGGGAAGTTTGTGAATGTGCGGTCATGAGAAGTTTATGTGTGTCCATTAGTTGTTTGCGTGCTTTCCTCGCGTCCGTTAACGCTTCCCGTGATTGTAAAAGCGCTTTCAAAATTCGTTTTTAAGCGTCCGTCGCTCATAAATGCTCGTCCAGCGCTCGTTTTTACTCATCCCTCGTTTGTAAATCTTTGTCCAAACCTCTTCTTTACGCGTCCCTTGCCTCTGAATAAGCGTCGCTCACATATAAACGTCCGACCCTGTCACCATTTCGCTCAATCGTGAATTGTCACCGCGTTTCCGTGAGTGGTAATCTCGCGTTCCTCGCGTGTGAACGTCCGGCCCTAACAATTGCGAGAAGTGAGAGAAATTTCACGCAGTCTTCGTCATCGTGAAAAATGTCCTGACGGTCGTTACCCCGCGTGATGACGTGATACAAACCACCTCCACCTCTAACCGTGCCTTTCGTGCCATCGCCCGACGAGCTTATCAGAGGTCGGCATAGCCAGAGAATTGCATGTCTGATGCCGTTAATTTGCCCCGTTAATTTGACCCCGTTAATTGACCCCGTTAATCTGCCAGTGTTGCGAGAACGTCGCAACCGACGTGCGGGCTACGGACACGTACGCAAAGATCGCAAAGAAAGTCTGAAGCCAGAGACTTACGAACTTACATTAAAGATTTGACGTAAATCTGCGTTATAATTACGATTTACGTTGATAAGGCCATGATAACTTGCCCTAACTGTAAAACGTCGAATCTAGACATGTCGCGGTTTTGCGATGAATGCGGGATGCGGCTCGCGTCGATCGAAGCTCCGGCATATGAGCCACCGGCTCCGACATACACACCGCCGCCGACCGCTGACGTTGTTCAGCGCCCCGTCAGTGTGACATCGATTGGTGTGCCGCCGATTGAGATCGATTCAGTGAGCGCACCTGCGACAAATAGTTCGCCGGATGTTGCCGGTGTTGCGCATGCGTTGATGGTCATAGAGCGCGGCGACGGTCCGGGAACCGAATTCAAGCTTATAAATAATGAATCGATCATTGGGCGTTGGGATGCCGACAACGGCGTGTTTCCCGACGTTGATCTCGACGCCTTCGACAATGATGCAAAGGTCTCGCGTCGTCACGCAAAGATCTACCGCAGCAACGGCGCGTACTTTATAGAGGATCTCGGTTCGACGAACGGCACTTACGTCAATCGTGGCCGGCGGCTGTTGCCCGGCAATCCTCAAATAATTTCCGACGGCGACGAAGTGATCGTCGGCAAAACATTCTTGCGGTTTCATATCGTGCAATAACAAATGGCTGAACCTGAAGAGCAAGTTGAGCAGAACAACGAGCAGGACGCATTCGAACAGACCTTGTCGGATGCCGCCGCGGTCCAGGACACGTCTGTCGTTGGAGAAGAGACCAATGGCAAAAAGAGCGGCTTAAAAACTCTACAGGAGCATTCGATACTCAACGGCCGCTATCGCATCGCGCGAAAGATCGGCGGCGGCGGCATGGGCGCGGTCTATCTCGCCTATGACAAAAATCTCGGTGACGTCGAGCGCGCCGTTAAGGAAATGGTGCAGTCGAGCATCGAGGAAGAGCAGCAGCGAAAGGCCATCGAGGATTTTCGCCGCGAATCGATGATCCTCTCGACGCTCGATCATCCGGCGATCCCGACGATCTACGATTACTTTTTTGACGACGATAGCGACCGTTTTTATCTTGTGATGAAATACATATCGGGCGGCGACCTCGCTGCGCGGCTCCGCAGCGCGCCGAATGGCAAGATCGACGAAAAGTCGGTTACCGAATGGGCGCTCCAAGTCACCGACGTGCTCGTTTATCTCCACGGCCTCCCGACGACTATCGTTTATCGCGACCTCAAACCGTCGAACATCATGATCGATGGCAGCACGGGGCGCATCATGCTGATCGACTTTGGAATCGCGCGTTCGATAAATCACGAAGAGAAAGGCGTGACGGCCGTCGGAACGATGGGTTACGCACCGCCTGAGCTGTTTTCGGGGCAAGTCGAACCGCGCTCCGACATTTACAGTCTTGGCTCGACTATGTTTCATCTTCTGACGGGCGCCGATCCGCAGAATAATCCGCTGTTGATCTTCGACTTTCAAAAAAATCCGCGACCTCGGCAGATAAATCCGCAGCTGTCCGATCAGATGGAATGGATACTTATGCGTGCCGTCGAATATAACGCCGACGCTCGCTTTAGCGGCGCCGAAGAAATGCGCGGTGTCCTGTCCGATCACTTAAAGAGCCTCGAACAGGGCCGCGTCACATACGGCGTTACCGAGACGCCCGCCGCCGTGAGCCTCGCAAATCAAAGCGTATTCTGCGGCTTTTGCGGCCAGCGAATAATCGCGACCGATATGTTCTGTGCGTTCTGCGGGTCGAAGCAGCCGATTTCGCAGCACGGCGTCCATGCCGAGATCTACAAACCGCACGTCATCGCCGGTCGCACCGCGAAACTAGTTATCGAAGGCACGAGCGAGCTCGATGCGCCGGTGTTTTCCCTCGAGAGAACCGAGAACCTTGTCGGCCGTCGCGATCCGATGTCGAACATCTTCCCGGAGATCGATCTGTCCCGATACGATCCGGAGACAAAAATTTCGCGGCGTCACGCACGCATCTGGCGGGACGGCGAAGCGTTCATGGTCGAAGACCTAGGCTCGTCAAACGGCACGATTCTCATCGCCGGTGTTAACGCATCTGTTAAGCTCGCACCGCATCAGGCGTACACGCTCTCGGGCGGCGAGCGCCTTCGTCTCGGCGATACGACCCTGCATTTTTTGAAAGGATAACTTACGTAATTTATGGCAACAGCAAAAGCCGCATTGGAGAAAGTAACCGCGCCTAGCAACGAAACGATCGTCGGCTTTTCACCCGAACGCCTCAAAGCGCCGTTTGCTCTGCGGATCGCGGCGTTGTGTGTCGATTATCTTTTGTTTTTGCTGCTCCCGGTGACATGGCTCGTGCTGGCGCGATTTTTGAGCGATACGGGAACGCCCGACAGCATAGGCAATACGATCTGGATCATCGGTTTTATCCTGCTCGTCGCAAACAGCATTCTGCTGCCAATGGTCAACGGCCAATCGCTCGGCAAGATGATCTTCGGAATGCACATTGTAAAGAACGATGGCTCGCGCGCCGATCTGTTTTCGATATTGCTGCGAAATGTTTTTGGCTACGCGTTAACTTTGTGCAGCGGCGGATTGGGTTTTATGTTTTCGGCGCTAAGCAGCAAGGGCCGCGCGCTCCACGACTATATCGCAGGAACGATGGTCGTTCGCGGACGGAAAGAAAAAGTGATAAGTGAGAAGTGAAAATTGAGAATGTCGGAAGTCGCTGACTACTGACTACTGACGGCTGACTACTTAAAAAAAAATGGCCCATTTGAACATCAGGCATTCGAACGGAACGGCGGACACGTTTCCGCTCGGGCGGCTGCGCACGACCATAGGCCGGTCGGCGCGCAGCGACGTCTGTATCGCCGACGCATTTGCCTCGCGGCTTCATGCCGAGATTCGGCAGGAAGGCGACAACTATTGGCTGCTCGATCTCGGTTCGGCAAACGGCACAAAACTCAACGGCCTGATCGTCACCGACACGCAGCCGCTGCATCCCGGCAGCGAAATTCAGATCGGAGAGACAAAGCTCCGATTCGTTGACGAAATAATGACGCCGCATACGATAAGCGCGCGTCTGATTGCGGATGTCACAGACCGGCTCGATCCTTCGAACACAATTTCGCTGCCCGCGCTCAAAACACCGACGGCTGAGATACTCGATTCGCAACTTTCGTCGCGCTCCGATCTGCTCGGACTGATCAGCAAGGTTGGCGTCGCGTTGTTGTCATCGACCGGACTCGATGAAACTCTGCAACAAGTCGCGTCGCTGGTTTTCGACGCGGTGCCGGCGGAACGAGTCGTGATCATGCTTCGCGGCGACGACGGCAAGGGCGACATGGAGATCAGGGTCGCTCGCACGCGAGGCGTGGACGAGCCGATCAGCGAGATTCGCATCAGCCGCGCGGTGATGGCCGAGGTCGTCGTAAACGGTAAATCCGTGCTTACGTCGGACGCGCAGCATGATCCTAAGTTTGGAACCGAGACGATCATGCTGCAGGGAATTCTCTCCGTGCTCGCCGTGCCGCTGAGCGTTGATGAACGCCATGTTTTCGGGCTTATCTACGCAGATTCGCCGACGAATCAGGTCACTTTCAAAAAGGAGCACCTCGATATTCTGACAACTCTGGCTTCGGTCGCGTCGATCCGTGTCGAGAACGCAAGCCTCGTCGACGAACGCATAAACCGCGAACGTATGGAACGGGAGCTCGAGCTCGCCGCCGAGATTCAGCAGACGTTCCAGCCTTCGGGTCCGCCGATCATTGCCGGTTATGAGTTTCAGGGGATTTCGTTTTCGTGTTACGAGATCGGCGGCGACTATTACGACTTTATCCAGCGCGAGGACGGCAAGATGCTCGTTGCTCTCGGCGACGTTTCGGGTAAGGGAACGGCTGCTGCGCTGCTGATGTCGAGCCTTCACGCGGCAATTCACGGGCAGATCGCCGCAAACACGCCTATCGGCGAAAGCATTACCCTGATCAACGAATACCTCGTCAAAAACACGCCGACCAACCGCTTTGTGACGCTGTTTATCGCCGAGCTCGCGCCCCCGACCGGCGAGTTGAATTTTATAAACGCCGGTCACAATCCGCCGCTCATCGCCCGCGCCAACGGCACCATCGAGCTGCTCGAGTCCGGCGGAATGCCGCTCGGCCTTATGGTTCTTGACGATTACGAGGCCGGAAAAGCTTTGCTAAATAGCGGCGACACGCTCGTGATCTACTCCGATGGCGTTTCCGAGGCCAACAACATGAACGAGGACGAATTTGGCCTCGACCGGCTCAAAGACGTGATTCGTGCGAATATCACTGCCTCAGCCTCGGGCATGCGCGACAAAGTCGAGTCCGCCCTCTCCGATTTCACCGGCACCGCACCCGCTAACGACGACATAACGCTGGTGATCGTCAAGAGACTATAGTCGCGTGTCAGTAGCCCGCACGTAAGTAACGGCGCCCGATAGCATTGCGGGCGCCCTTTCTTACGTGTGGGCTACGGACACAAAGGTTGGAATTATTACCATTTCCACGTAAAATAAACGGAATGCCTTTACTGCCGATAGTTCACTATCCCGAACCGGTTCTGCTAGCAGTCGGTCGGCCCGTTGGCGATGAAGAGTTTGGGCCTGAGATGGAACGGCTCGCAGCGGATATGTTCGAGACGATGGAAAAGGCGGGCGGCGTTGGCCTCGCAGCACCTCAGGTCGGCCTGTCAAAGCGGCTTTTTGTCATGGACACGCCCGAAACTGAAGAAAGAGCACGCGAACGTCACGTGCTTATTAACCCCGAGATCGTCTCGATCGAGGGCGAACAGGTTGGCGAAGAAGGCTGTTTGTCCTTTCCGGGTCTTTTTCAGGTCGTTAAGCGTGAAATGCGCGTGATTGCACGAGCTCAGAATGTAAAAGGCGAGCACTTTGAGCTGGACGTCAGCGATCTTGCGGCGCGGTGCATGCTGCATGAGACCGATCATTGCGACGGCATCGTTTTTTTGGACCGAATGACGCCGCTCAAACGGCAGCTTGCAAAGCGTAAGATTAGAGCATTACAAAATACAGGAAAGTGGAACTAGAAGATCTGAATTTACAGGAAACCAAACTAACCGCCGAGGTTAGCTCCA
>JANOGL010000193.1:0-3704 GCA_031405985.1 Acidobacteriota bacterium
CGGCGCAGGCGCTCTTCATGCCGTCATCCGGACCGAGCACGACCTCCGAAGGCACGCTCCGTATCGTTGAGGTGATCGGTGCGACGACAACACGGTTGAGGTGCGCAATGGTGGTGTCGCGAGTGAGCATGCACGAACGCACGATCACGCCTTCGACGCGAACCGATTTACCCGCGTATTTCGCAGGATCTTTCAACACGTTGTTGATCGAAACTTTTTTCGACTTGCCCAATGCCGCACCGCGTTTCATGTAACTGCTAGTCGTTATCGCCTCAGTCTTGTCCTTGTCCGTCGGCTTTGCTTCTTCTTTCGTTTCCTGTGCAAATGTCGAAAACGTAAAGGCTAAAACTAAAATTACTGTGCTAATAATAAATTTCATCATATCTCCTCAGAAAATAAGTTGTGGAAAATTATACCACGCTCATTTACGCTCAAAAGCAACTTTGCCGCCAACTACCGTCATTACAACGCTCGTCTTCTCGAGGCGATGCTTCTCAATCGTAAAAATATCATCTGACAAAATCACAAAATCCGAGAGCTTGCCGACAGCAAGTGTACCTTTATCTTTTTCCTGAAACTCAGCAAACGCCGAACCGAGCGTGTACGCTTTGACGGCTTCCTCAACCGTGATCGAACGGCTGTCGCTATTGACGGCGGCGTGAATGCCGAGCAGCGGATTGAAATCTGTTATCGACGCGTCCGAGCCGAATGCGAGTGTCGCGCCCGAATCGATAATGGCGCGATAGTCGTCGCTGCCCGCACCGAACAGATGCGGCTGCATCGATGCGATGATTCCGAACCGTGAAAGTCGCCCTATGTCGCTCGCGTTCATCCGTGCGGCGTGTTCGACGCGAAAGCGACGATCGCGACGGCCGTTAGCGGCGATCGCTTTTTTAAAAGCATTGAGCACGTTCGCATTCGAACGCGGTCCGATAGCGTGGATCATAACCTGCAATCCGGCTTTGTCGGATTCTATTATCGATGTTCGAAACTCATCGATCTCGTCCGGCGTGCCCTCCGCGAGCCCTTTGACGCAACCGCCGCGAACAAACGCGTTGCCCATAGCTGATTTGAGTCCGGCGGTAATAGCTTTCTGACGATGTTGAATTCCAACACAATCGTAAACACGCGTCTTTAACCGCCCAAGTTCAACCAATGTGCCGAGTGTTCCAATCAAATCGTCCGAATGCACATCTTGCACACTCGTCACGCCGAGCAACGCCGCGTAGTTGCTCGCGGTCTCGACGATTTCAGGCCAGTTACGTTCGTGATCAAGCGGCACTTGCTGTCTGACACGCACGACTATTGCACCTGAAATCACGGAGTCAGTTGTCGTAATTTTTGCGAGTTTCAGAGCGACAGAATTTACCAACGCCGATTTGTGATCAGCAAAATAAATTAACAACGGATTGTCCGCACTCACAGCGTCGAGCTGCTCGAGCGTCGGCAAAGTTTGCCCCAAATGTTGAGGTGCCAAATTTAATCCGCCGCTGAGGATCCAGCGTCCTTTTGGTAAAACCGAAGCGTAAAACGTTATGCGATCTAAAACCTCGCGTGAATCACGTGCATTGCGCACATCGAGATGCGAAAACTGATTGCCGATGCCGGTTAGGTGAACATGGGCGTCGTTAAAGCCCGGAAGAACAAGTTTGCCGCCGGCGTCGATGACGCGCGTTTTGTCGCTGGCGAGTTTGCGAATGTCGTTTGTCTTGCCGACTGCGATGATGCGGCCGTCACGGACAGCGAGAGCTTCGGCTCGTGGAACACGTTCGTCCAACGTTCGAATATTTGCATTGATCAGAATGAGATCGGCCGATGTTTGACCATCGACCGAAAGTGGTTGTGTCAGACCTATAAAACAACCGCGGCTTGCCGCTCTATTTGCGGAGGAGCTTGCTCCTCCGATAAAGCTAAAAAGCTCTCCGCGGCTTGCCGCCGCCGAAATGTGAAACTGTTCAAAAAGGAATTTATCGGTAATCGTTGAGCGGCGGCAAGCCGCAAAACCTTTTATCACCTGCTCGGAAAGGCAAGCCGTTCCGCAAATAGACGGGCAAGCCCGAAGAACGGTCGGTTTTGACACAGGCTGCGAAATCGAGAGGAACGAGAGCAAGCCTAGAAGAACGACGAACTTCATTTCTTCTCAAACGCGACTCGGCCGTTCACGATCGTCGTCACAACTTTAACATCTCTGATCTTGACCGGATCGATCGTAAAAATATCCTCCGAAAGGATCACAAAATCCGCGACCTTCCCCGCTTCGAGCGTGCCTTTCACATCGTCTTGAAACTCGCCGTAAGCCGAACCAAACGTGAATGCGCGAACGGTTTCGTCCACGCTGATCTTCTGTTCGGGGATCCAGCCGTTCGGATTCTTATCGTCGAGCGTGCGTCGAGTGACGGCTGCATATACACCAAACAAAGGATTTAACGGTGCAACTGGCGAATCAGAACCAAATGCCAAAACCGCTCCCGTGTCGAGTAAAGTGCGAAACGCGTACGTCCCCTTGATACGTTTTTCGTCGAGACGCTTCCACGCCCAGCGGCCGTCGTCGATGATGTGAAACGGCTGCATCGATGCGACAACTTTTTGCGTACCGAATCGCGGAATGTCCTGCTGCCTCAGATGCTGCGCGTGTTCAATTCGAAAGCGCCGGTCACGCGCGCCGTTCGCTGCTGCGGTACGTTCGAAAATATCAAGTATCTCGTCGTTTGCTCGGTCACCGATCGCGTGAATGTTGATTTGCAGACCGGCTTTGTCGGCTCCCGATACAAGTTCGGGCGTTTGTGTTATCTCGTCGCTGGCGAGGCCCGAGGTTTTCGGGTCGTCCAAGTACGGCTCAAAAAACCAAGCCGTAGTCGATCCAAGACTGCCATCCGCGTAACCTTTTAGACAACCGACGCGAAGCATCGATGAGCCGAACGCCGCGCGCACGCCGGTGTTTTCCCAACGCTTGTAACCGGCGAGCGTCGAACACGCATAAACGCGCGTCTTCAATTTTCCCTGACGCAGCAATTCTTGATAAATGCCGACATCGGTTCCCGCCGACATGTCCTGCACGCTCGTCACGCCGAGACTCGCCGCGTGTTCGGTCGCGGCTTGAGCGGCTTCGAGCCGCTCTTCCCACGACGGCGCGGGAATAACGCGATTGAAATACGACATTGCCGCGTCCTTAAAAACGCCGGTCGGATTGCCGCCCGCATCGCGGACGATCAAGCCGCCCTCAACATCTTTCGTATCCTTGTTCACGCTTGCAAGTTTCATCGCGAGGCTGTTCGCGAGCGCCATGTGACCGTCAAGACGATCAATGAACACGGGATTGTTCGGCGTCACGGCGTCAATCATCGCAGCAGTCGGCAAATTGCTGGGCGTCCAGTTTTCGTGATCCCACTTGCCGCCGAGTATCCAACGGCCCTTTGGTAGTTTCGCCGCAAACTCTTTTATCCGCCGCACAAATTCCTCCGGCGATTTCGCATCACGCAGGTCGACGCTCGATAGCTGCGTACCCGTTTCCATAAAATGGACATGCGCGTCATTAAAGCCAGGAATCACGGTCTTTCCGCCTGCGTTTATAACGCGCGTCTTCGGTCCAACAAACGACTTTGTCGCAGCGTCAGAACCGATCGCGATGATCTTGCCGTTGAGAACGGCCATCGAACGCGCGACCGTTCGCTTTGCATCCATCGTGCGAATGTTGGCATTTGTGA
>JANOGL010000244.1:0-7696 GCA_031405985.1 Acidobacteriota bacterium
GGTGCGATGGCGTTGATTGTCATTAGCTACGTTGTTGATCGGCGACGGAGAGCCCTTACTTACGTGCGGGCTACGGACACGCGGGCTACTGACACCGGAAGTTGGGCGTCGGCGTTCTTTTTGTTTGCGTATGCGGTTTGCTTTTCGTTTGCATACCTCGGGCTGACGGCGGGGACGGGAGCGTTGATCTTGTTCGGCTCGGTGCAATTGACGATGATCGCGGTTGCGATACTTCGAGGCGATAGGCCGTCGACGCTCGAATGGCTCGGCCTTGCAACGGCTGTCGGCGGGTTGGTTTATCTTGTGTTTCCGGGCTTGCAGTCGCCGCCGCTCGTAAGTTCGTTGCTAATGGCCGCGGCCGGTGCGGCGTGGGGATTTTACACTTTGCGTGGCAAAGGCAGCAGCGATCCGCTTCGCGAGACGACGGGGAATTTCGCGCGCTCGATACCGATGGCCGCAGCCGTCGCGTTAATTTTTTTACCGCAGATCCAACTTTCAACACGAGGCGTCGTGCTCGCGGTCATCTCAGGCGCCGTAACATCCGGCGTCGGTTATACGATCTGGTACGCCGCACTCAAATATCACACCGCGATCCGCGCCGCCGTGCTGCAGCTTCTAGTACCGTTGCTCACGGCCTTCGGTGGCCTGATTTTGTTAGGTGAGATCGCGACGGCGCGGTTGTGGATCGCGTCGGTGCTGATCCTCGGCGGCATTGGAATGACAAGTTTTAGTCGGAAATCCGAAGCTACAGATAGTATTTACCGCTCCATTGCAATGAACGCCAGTGAGAAATAGTAGCGAATAGCGGTATTAGTAACATCACGCCGACAAAAATATTGATAAAAATGTATGGAAATGGCACGGCTAAGATGCTGCCGATAATGAGCCAAATAGAATAAGTAGCGGTTGCAAGTGAAAGTAATATCGCAGCCCATTTCCGAAAAAACATCAGGCCTGTTGCGACGGCGGTTGAGATGACGAGAAATATGGCAGACCTCACCAAAGCCTCCAAATCGAGGTCTTCCCATACCCGTGGACGAGTTAACATGTAGATAAAGCCGACCTCAAAGACAAAAGTTAGGAAGCCAAAAATTCTAAATATATATGTTTCCGGCATATTCGTTCCACGCAGAAGTTTATTATTTGTTGGGAAATTACCGAAAATCGTGCGAGACGACCTCTGTTTGCAGGCTGTCGATAGGCTGGAAGTGAACCGCCTTTAACATTCCACGTTCTTCGAAAATGCCTCTGATGATGAGGAAATCATTTTGATTGATCACGGCGCGATATTTCTCGAACATATCGGGCATGACGACAAAATTCGAAAAGCCGGTTTCGTCCTCGAGCGTGATAAAGACGACGTTATTTGCGGTCATCGGCCGCTGACGGATGATGACGGCGCCGGCCGAGGAAACAACCTGATTTTTTTTCAAATTTAATGTTTCCTTTGCAGAGAGAATGCCGCGTTTTGTCAGCTCGTCGCGGATAAACGCCATCGGATGCTTGCCAATCGAGATGCCGGTTTTGCGAAGGTCGGCGTCAACAAGCTCGAGGCCCTCCATGCGGCTCAAGAATGCGGAATGCGGAGTGCGGAGTGCGGAATTGTCGTCTTTAATTCCACATTCCACATTCCGTATTCCGCATTCAAACAGCTCACCGCTCGGCTGGATCGCGAGTTCCGACTGCCACAGCGCTTCGCGGCGATGAATGTGCCCGTCGAAGTTCAGCGCGCCGGCGAGACTGAGCGCGCGGATCTCGCGTTTGTTAATCTCCGGCACGCGAGCGACCAGATCTTCGATGCTTTTATACCAACCACACTTACAGATTTGCGGCTCTGCCGCTCTATTTGCGGAAAAGCTACGCTTTTCCGTCGTGTCGCTACATAAACCTGCGGCTGTGCCGCCGTTTTGTTTGGGCGGCGGCACAGCCGCAAGATCATCAGGGTAATCGGACGGAAAAGCGCAGCTTTTCCGCTCGGCAAGGCGGCAGAGCCGCGAATGAGTCCATCTTTTCTCAACGATCTTTTCTGCGATCTCTTGACGCAGGCCGCGGACAAACCTCAGGCCGACGCGGACTCGAAGGTCGCGATCAGTATCAATCGCCGGTGAAACTGGCCGCCCACTCACGCAGGCGGTTCCGACCTCCTCGACCTTGAAAAGATAATCCGAGCGATTTATATCGAGCGGCAAAAAATGCAGGCCATGACGCTGCGCGTCTTTTACGAGCGTCGCGGCATTATAAAAGCCAAGCGGATAATTATTGAACATCGCCGCCATAAAACACGCTCGATAGTGAATGATGAAGTATGCAGACGCGTAGGCGAGGAGGGCAAAGCTGTAAGCATGCGATTCGGGAAAGCCATAGTTGGCAAAGGCCTTAACGTAATTGACTATCTGCTCTTGTACGTCAGGCGGGATGTTGTTTCGCGTCATGCCGTCGCGTAAGCTTTGGCCGACCTTTTCCATCTTCTTGTCGGGACGTTTAAAGCCCATCGCACGACGCAGCTCTTCGGCCTCTGAGCCTGTAAATCCGGCTATGTCCATCGCCATCTTCAAAAGCTGTTCCTGAAAAAGCGGGACGCCCATCGTGCGCTCCAAAACCGGTTTTAGCGACGGATGCGGATAGGTGACCGCCTCGAGGCCTTGTCGCCGTTTGATATATGAATGCAGCATATTCCCGACGATCGGCCCGGGGCGAATGATCGCGACCTGGACAACTATGTCGTAGAAGTTTGCGGGCCGTGACTTTGGTAAAAACGCGATCTGCGCGCGGCTCTCGACCTGAAACATGCCGACGGTGTCGCCCTTTTGCAGGGCGTCGTAAACCGCAGGGTCGTCGTATGGAACTTTGTAAAGACTAAGATCGTCGCCGTGATGCTCGCGTATCAACGTGATCGAATCTCGCAGCACGGCCATCATGCCCAAGCCGAGCAGATCGATCTTGACGATCTTGAGCCTTTCGCAATCGTCCTTGTCCCATTGGATTATGGTGCGATCCTGCATTGACGCCGGTTCCAATGGCACTATACCGTCGAGTCTGCCCAACGAGACAACCATACCGCCCGAATGTTGGCCGAGGTGTCGCGGGAAGTCGAGAATCCGCTGATAAAGATTGGCAAAATGCTGCAGTGCGCTATCCTCGGTCGGGTCAAAACCGCTCTCTTTCAGACGGCGATTGAGTTCGTCGCCTTTAAAGGTTTCGTAGTGCGAGTTTAGTTTCGACAGCCGATCGAGCACATCGGCACCAAAGCCAAACGTCTTGCCGACCTCGCGGACGGCCGACTTGCCGCGATAGCAAATAACATTCGCCGTCATGCCCGACCCGCGCCGTCCGTAAGTTTGATAAACGTGTTGAATGACGCGTTCGCGATCGTCGCCCGACGGCAGATCGATGTCGATGTCGGGGTATTGCTCGTACTTTTCTGACAAAAATCTTTCGAACAGAAGCTTGTTTTTTATCGGTTCGACCGCCGTGATGCCTAGGCCGTAACACACGACCGAATTCGCTGCGGAGCCGCGTCCTTGCGAGAGAGTATTGTTCGTCTTACAAAAGTCCGAGATGTCGGTCACCGTCAAAAAATATCCGGCAAGACCTTTCATATCGATCACGCGAAATTCCATTTCGAGCCGCGGCAGAACTTGATCTCTTAGCGCCTTTGTTTCATGACGATAGCGCTCGTGCGAACGCTCAATCGTCTTTTTTCTCAAAACGGACGCCGGCGTCTCGCCCGCCGGCACTTTGTAGTCGGGAAAGTTGTACGACAGCTGTTCAAGCGAGAAATTTACTCGTGAGGCGATGTCGCTCGTGACCTCGACCGCCTCGGAATAATCTTCGAAAAGCCGCTGCATCTGCCGCTCGGATTTTAGGTAACGCTCGCTATTTTCGCTCAGCAATTTACCGGCTTTGTAGATGGTCGTGTGATTTTTTATGCAGGTAAAAACGTCAAACAGCTCGCGATCCGTCTGGTCGGCGTAATATGCGCCGTTTGAAGCAAAATAGGGAACTTTTAATCGATGTGCGTAGCCGAGCAGGATTTGGTTGATATTTTCCTCGTGCCGCAGATGATGCCGCTGCAGCTCAACGTAGAGACGTTTTTCGAAAACGTAATTCAGCCACGCGAGATCGACGAGGCCGCGATTTTGTTTGATCGCGTTGTGAATAAAACCGTCCGCACCGCCCGTAAAGCACATGAGGCCGGGCGAGTGGTTTTCGACATCTGCGCGTGTAGCAAAATGCTCACCCTTTTTATTGCGAAGCTTGATCGTCGTGATGAGTTTCGAGAGGTTTTGATAACCTGCGAGATTCAGCGGCACGAGCGGCAAAAGGCTGCCGTCATCCATCGTGATCTCGGCGCCGATAATCGGTTTTATGCCGTGTTCTTTTGCTTCAAAATGAAACCGCACCGAGCCCGCAACCGTGTCGCGGTCAAGCAGAGCGACGCACGGAATATTCAACTCAGCAGCGCGCGCCGCCAACCTCTGCGGCTGTGAACCCGAAGACAAAAAGCTAAACGCCGATCGTGTGTGAAGTTCGCAAAAAGACACTTTTAGCCACTAATGTCACGAATGGCACGAATGAAAATAATTTGTGTCATTCGTGTAATTCGTGGCAAATCTCTTAGTCATATTCACCAACCAAAAACCATTCCTGTCGGGCAAAACGCAGGCGATAGAGGCCGTTGTTTTCGACCTCGACATCCCATTCCTCGACGCTCCACGGCCGCTCCCACCAGCGCGAATTGGCTCGCCAAACACCGCTGTATTCGACGACGCTGCCCCTAAATGCGCGCGTTTTTAAATGGACTAGCCGCCCGTCGCGCACCACGACAGATGCGCGGATCATCGGGCGAAAATAGTTGAATGCGATAACGGAACGCGGACGGCGCGTTGAGCAAACGCCGCTTGCGGCGTACAAAGTCGACGATTTTTCAACGTGGGTTCGCGACGCAGCGTCGCTCAGTGCGGACGAGGGCGTCCGCGTTCCATCAAGCGCAAACGGCCGTGCAAGACGTTGATTTAACAAAACCGGCACGCCGACTTCGGTCTCCCCGACGAGTTTTTTCAGTTTGTTGACAGTCAGCAAAAGACTTTCCGGTTCGGGCCGCGAGACGGCGTAAAGGCCGCGTTGATCTGGTCTCGGCTTAGCAAAATGAGCGATAACGCGCACCGACACGATCTCGGACTCGGGCGGGTCGAGCGCGATGCGCAAATTTACGAGCTTTAGCCAAAACGATTTTTCGAGCGTCGGAAACGAGGTTTTTATTTCGTAAAATTTGGCTTCTTTTTTTCGCAAATTCAGCGTGATGTCGATCTGCTCGGTGCTCAGGCCTTCGTAAGCAACGCGGGCAAATAACTGGTCAAAGCCGCGGTTAACGACAAAAATAAGCTGTTCAAAATTATGAACCGCAAAATCGAGCTCGTAGCTCCACGAAACATCAGTTTCTTTTATATTCGGCACGACACAGCGGTCGCCTTTTTGACGAATTGTCCGCACCACGCGCTCGAATTCGCGGCCGTAGCGCTTTACAAGTTCGTCCGTCGGCACGGCGAGCAGATCGCGTACGTGATGGATGCCTAAATCATTGAAAACATTGAGCGTATCGGCTCCGATATCGATCTGACGAAGCGGCAGATCGGTAAATTCGTCGATTGGATTTACCAGCTCGGATGCACCTCGCGCACGCGCGAGTAGCATCGCCGTCTCGGCATTTTCGGCGACCGAGACCTTGCCCGCAACATTCCGCCGCTGCATCTCTTTAACGATATTCTGCTCGATCGCTTTTCCGTCGCCGATCAGCCGCGTCAACCCGCTCACGTCAAACAAAACGCCATCGTCGAGCCTTTCGATGCGAGGCGAAAAGTTTTGAGCAACAGACAGCAGAACGGCTTCATCCCGGTTTGCGCTTTCTGAAATGATGCAGGCGAATAATTTGGACATAATTCTCAAACGCACTTCGGCGCTTTTAAGCATTTTTATTTTTCCCGTCTCGAAGATGCTAGATTTGCGAATAATCCATCTCGATCTCAGTTCTCGAAACCTCGCCATAAAACTGCTTTCGCGAGTACATCTTTATCTCCAAATTGCGCAACAACTTAAATCGCCCAGTGCCGGACCAGATTGCGCGTTCGCGCGTCATTTCGAATCCGTGCTGCGACGCCGAGCCGGTCACGGACTCAGGCGAAGTGACGACAAGCAGCGTCGGCGTCTCTTTTATGCGGGTTCGATAGCGAAACCAGTAAGTTTTCGGAACGAGCCGGAGTTTGTTCTCAGGTAAACCATTTAAATTCAGCCAGATGCAGCCGAAACCTTTTGCCTGCACCAGATAGTCGGCCGACATAAACGCCTTTTCGACATCGCCGTCGCACTTTATCCACAATAAGTTTTCAAGCTCGACGCCAGCCAAAACCGCCGAATATGCGTCAAATCCGCCGCACGAATCCACAACCGCACAAATCTCGCCAAAGGCTGTCAGCTTTGCCAACAGCGATAGGGCAACGCTCGTCTTGCCAGAACTCGCCGCGCCTGCAAACTCCGTAATCGCACCGCGTGTGAGAGCAATCCCAAACCTGTCGAGGACGATCTCATCCGAGTGTTGTTGCTCTTCTTTAAGGCGAGCTAGGCTTTTTACGAGACTTAAATGCGCCATGGCAAAATCGATATGTCCTTATTACAGGACAATGTTGCATCAATGAAACAATAAAAATAGAGTAATTTAGGCGAGAGGAAAAAGCAAGGCTTTATTCGTTAACCATGACCTCGACAGGGTCGATGCCTGAGGCTCGCCATGCGGGATAGAGAGCTCCGATAAGGCTGCCGCCGATGGCTATGGCGACGGCGGTGAGCATCCAGCCGGTGCTGAATTCGAAGGCGAGAGAGAATTGGCGTGAAATTAAATATGACGCGCCAAACGCCGCGAGAAATCCTACGCCGACGCCGAGCACGCCAATCAAAAACGCCTCGCCCTCGATCGTGCTGATGATGAACGAGGTCGATGCACCGAGCGATTTGAGGATGCCGATCTCTTTGCGGCGTTCGGTGACCGTGGTGTACATCGACAGCAGAACAAAGATCGTTGATACAAACGCGCCCAAGCCAACGAGTATGCGAAGAAATGTGTTTAGACCGGGAATGCGCTCTTGAGCGTCGATGACAATGTCGCGCGTCATAGTGATCTTATTACCGGGCAGCTTTTCGTTTATAGTGGCGGCGACCGCGTCGGCGTCAGCGCCGTCCTTAACTTTTACGAGAATGTAAGAGCATTTGTCGGTTTGCAGGGCTTCTTGCATCGCGGCGAGCGACATCTTTATGCGCGCACCCGATGGCGGGCTGTAGACACCGGTGATCTTGTATTGTTTGCCGCCGAACAGTTCGTACGAGTCGCCGACTTTGAGATTGCTCTCTTTAACTTGCTGTTGATCGATGATGATCTCGTCGTTCGCTTTCGGAGCGCGTCCCTCGACGAGCGAGATGTCGTTCATCTCAGCAAACGGCTGCCAATCGACGCCGTCGAGCCTCTTTATTCCCCAAGTCCCGCTCGCGTCCGGCGAAAAATATCGAATCACAGGCACCGTCGATTGCACGCCATCGATCTCAAGAATCCAGCCAGCGGAGGCGACGTTTACGGTCGTGTTAGAACTCGTGGCCTCCAAGCCGCCGGGCCGCGTGAAGATAATTTCGGCTTTACAATTAGCGGCGC
>JANOGL010000318.1:0-6944 GCA_031405985.1 Acidobacteriota bacterium
CAGCTGAAAGAAATCCTCGATCAAACCGTGATACAGATGGAAGAAAGCGCGGACATACAAACTGTTTCCCGCACAAACGGCCACAGCAAGAAGAGGATCGACCTGTAGGTTGAGAAGAGGTGAAGAGGAGAAAAGGCGAAGAGGAGATAAAGAGAAACTAGTACTTATGAAAATCACAAGGCATCAGGAACTCGACGTTAATAAAATGGCATTTGAAGCAGCTATTTGAACATAGCAAGTCCTTTCCGAAAGAAGAAACGTACTTACCGATCAGATTCGTCGGTCATCGCGATCTGTATGCGCAAATCTTGCTGAAGCATGGCAAACGCAGATATGAAGCCGCATTTATCGCGAAATTAAATGACGCCGAAGGTGAAGCTGCGGAAACACAAACTTGGATCGAATTTGGAGTGGCTTTTGATAAAAGTCCTGCGAGAGAACTCTATCGGACTTATGACGACGTAATAGGAAAAATCGTAACGATGATAGCTACGCCTGAACAATGGGTAATGCCTACAGGCCGGAAACCGACAAAGCGAGCGTAACAGTTTCTCCTCCTCGCTTTTTCACCTCTTCTCCTCTTCTCAGTTCGAGAGTGATGCACGAAAAAAATCTATCAGCCGCTGATCGTAACCTTCGGATTGCGCCATCGAAGCATTGATAATGTTGTAACCCGACGGGCTCAGATCGAATTTGCTGTCGATCTTGTTGTTTGATGGGAAACATTTCGCGAGACGCGTTGTCGAATCTTGTAAATTCTGTTCGTCGATTCCGGCGAGCAGCAGTACGTCGCGATTCTGCAACTTTTTGGCGGTCTCGCACGCTGTTTCGCGGCGATAACAGCCGTCGTAGTAATACATGTAAGTGCCGAGATTGGCGAGGCGTTTTGTGACAAAACTTGCAAACGGATATCGTCTGCCAACCGTTTCGCGAAGGACTTCATCCGAATCTTGCGGCACGGAATCGATGGCGATGGCCTTGATGTCTTGATTTTTTGCGGCTTCGGCGAGGGCGGTCAGCGAGCCCATCTCGATGCCAAACACGCCGATGTTTTTGCCGACGAGCGCGATCTGGTTTTCGTTGCGAAGATTTCTTAAAAACGCGACTGACGATGAAATATCTTCGGCCTCGCAGCCGCCGAACGATGCGTTTTGCACCGATGGGTTTTCGCCGTGAGCACGCAAGTCGGGCATCAGAACCGTGAAGTTTGTCGATTCGTTGAGTTTGACGCCGAGATTCAACATGTACGACCGGTCGGCGCCATATTTGTGGAGCAGAATCACAGCCGGCGCGTTATCCGTACCGCGCAGTAGCCAGCCGCGCGACGAACTGCCGTCGGGATTTAGCCACGATTCGTCGGTCACCTGAGCGGCGCGCGTGCTGAGCTGACCGTACTTGCTTGGCGTGACAAGATACGTCGCCCGAAACGGCTGGGCGGCCGAATAGACGAGCCAGACCGAGCCCGAGACGATGGCGGCGGCGACGAGCAAAATGACGGGAAACAATAATCTTGAAAAACTCTTTACGAGGCGAGTGGATTTAGCCATGACAATAAAACTCTTGAATTGAAAATTGCCGGTAGCGGCGTTTGATTTGACGGATGAAAGCCCGCGAGAAATGGCTTTCGGTTAGACCATGTAAATGTTAACATATGCGCGGTTTGTATAGGAAGATTTTTTTACCGATGAAAAGTGCTGCTTTTTTTACGCTCGCCCTTATTTTATTGGCCTCTCAGAGCTTTTTCGCCCAATATCAAAAAGTTGTCGTGACAGTCGAGAAGGCGCAAATCTTCCCGCTCGCCGAGTTAAAAGAAGGGATGCGTGGAACGGCTAAGTCGGTGTTTCGCGGAACAAAAAGCGAGGAGTTTAACGTCGAGATCCTCGGCATCCTGCCAAACTGGATAGGCCCGAAACAGGACATGATCGTCGGCCGTCTGAGCGGCGCGAACGCCGAACGGACGTTCGTCTTTGCGGGCATGTCGGGCTCGCCGGTTTACATCGACGGACGGCTGGTCGGCGCGATCGCGTACAGTTTTCCGTTTGCAAAGGAACCGATCTGCGGCATCACGCCGTTCGAGCAGATGTCGTCGCTCGTCGAGCAAGTTCCGTCTGTGAAACTTGTTGCAACCAGCCTGCGCACTTTTACATACGCGGAACTCCTTTCCGATAAATGGCAGCCGACGATTGCCGCGAATTCTAGCGAGCGTCTTGCGTCAGGTTTTTCGGCGGATTCGCGGCTAATCGCGATCGCGGGCCAGACGTTTCGGCCTATCGCGACGCCGGTTACTTTTGCAGGCGTTTCGCAGCGAACGCTCGATGCTTTTTCGCCGTATTTTCTGAACGCCGGAATTCTGCCTGTCGCAGCTGCGGCGAGCAATGCGCCGATCTCGCCGCTTAAACCATACAACGAAAACACGTTGCTCGGTGGCGATTCCGTTGTTGTTCATCTTGCGCGCGGCGATATCGATATTGCCGCTGCTGGAACTGTAACTTTGCGCGACGGCGAAAAGATCTACGCTTTTGGCCATCCGTTCTTTAGCCTCGGTGCAACGAGCTTGCCGATGTCCGAATCGCATGTCGTCACGGTCGTGCCGAACGCGAACAACTCTTTCAAACTCGCCGTACCTGACGCGCTCGTCGGCACGATGACGCAAGATCGTGCGACCGGAATTTACGGTAGCCTTGGCCGCAGCCCGCGTATGCTGCCGATAAAAGTTAAGTTCACAAACAGCCGCGGTCGAGCAGAGGAGATGAATTTTGAATCCGCATTCGACGAACTCCTGACGCCGCTGATCGTCACCGTCGGCGTGACAAATTCAATCGTCGCACAAGAACGCAACATCGGCGACACGACCATCGAGGTCAAAGGCGAGATCGCGGTTCGCGGCGAACAGCCGGTAGTGATCAATCGCCGTTTTGCGGGCAATCAGGCCGTGAATTTCGCCTCGTCGTCCGCTGCCGTGCCGCTCGCAGCGTTGCTCAGATCGAATTTCGAAGGCCTCGACGTCACAGGCATCACGCTCAATATCAAAGCAATCGACGGCAGCAAAACCGCCGTTCTCGATCGGATCTCAGTTGATAAAACTCAGGTTCGCGCTGGTGAGAGCATTGAAGTTACGGCATTTGAGAGAACAGAATCCGGCAAGTTTATCGAGCAAAAAATTCCGTTAAAGATACCTGCTGACGCGAGTGCAGGCCAGCTCACGATCACGGTCGGTGACGGCAATGCTATTCAGCAAAATTCGGCCGTGACACAATTTACGCCGCGAACAGCGGCCGAGCTTATCGCGATCATCAATCGCCTAAAACGCCCCGACCGCCTCTACGCCGTGCTCACGCGCACAACAAGCGGAGCAGTCGTCGGCGCGAGCGAAATGCCAAACCTTCCGCCGTCCGTGCTCGCCACGATGAACAACGACCGCACCGCCGGCGGTTCAAGGCCGATGATTCAGACAACGATCTTCGAGACTGAACTTCCCTCACTCGAATACATCGTCACAGGCTCGCAGTCACTGACATTTGAAGTAATCAAATAAAAAGGACGGCCCAAAAACCGTCCTTCAAAATCCCGCTTTTTTCACTCTCTAAAAATCAAACCTTATGCCAAGCTGCATCTCGCGGTTGTAGCTTGAATTAAATGTAAAGGACGGCGAGCCGGAGATAAACAATCTCGGCGTGCCGAAATTAGTTGCCGCCGGGCCTAGTCTCAGCGGCAAAGGCGGAGGTCCGGCTGTGGCCGCCAACGTGGCGTGAAGCGTGTTATTTACCGCCGCAACATTTGCCCGATTAAAAATATTAAACCCTTCCACAAACAGGGAGAGCCGGTAGCGCTCGCCAAAACGGATGATGCGCCCTATACGCATATCGACTATGTACGCGGACGGAGTCGAATATTGATTGCGCAGCGTGTCCGGAACGCGATCCGTAGAAGTTACGCCATCGGCAGTCGGGTCACCCGAGACCAAAGCCGAATACGCGATCCCCGATTGAGCGATAAAGATCCCCGTAAATACGTAATCGCTCAAAAGGGCTCGGACAACCCGGTTCTCACTGTGTTTGAACGTGCCGGTCTCATATACCGGGCTAAAGATAAAGCGGTGGCGGACGTCAAGATCCGAGCGGCCGTATTCCCCCGACAGGTCGAATTGGTTCTGTGCGAGTTTTCCATCGTCAACGCCCGGAACGACTGATGTTTGATCCGGTTTATCGTCCTTTGCATTCGACAGGGTGTAGCTGGTATTAAACTGCCAGCGGTTTGCAAACCGCCGGTTGAATTCGAACGTCAGGCCGTGATACTGCGACCGGGCCGTGCTTTCGAAAAGGCTGATCCGCTGGAATACGGATATAGGGCGGGCACTTGGATGCCGCTGGAACACAAAACTTGTACTTGTCGGTGTCGCTGTGACTCCCGTCCCTGTGTATACCGTAAGCGTCGTCGGTACCGGAGCGCCGAGGTTCGCGTTGCGGGTGCGGGTAATATCGTCACCACGGAACATTGTGTACTGGACAGAAAATGTAGTGTTCTTCCAAACTTCGCGCTCAAATTGCAGCCGAGCCTGATGCGTGAACGGCTGTTTATAATCTTGAGAGAATAGATACAGATTGACCGGAGCCGCTGTTGCTCCTGTCGGCACACTCGGGAAAACCGCAGGATAGACCGGACAAGGTACTGGAGGCGGAGGCACAGATACACAGTTGATATCGATAGCGATAACCTGGATTCCATTCTGTGAGTGTGCGGTTCCGGTCATGATCGCGGGCGTGCGGCCAAAATACATTCCATAACCGCCGCGAAGTACCGTTTTTTCATTAAACGCATAGCTCAGACCGATACGCGGAGCGATATTGTTCTTGTCGCTCGGCCTAAAGCTCGTGTCAAATCCGGCGGCCAGGAGCGCCGCATTCGGATTCTGGATCGGCGGCTTTGCGATTGACTGGTAATCGTAACGCACTCCCAAATTTACGGTCAGCTTCGGCGTCGCCCGCCAGTCGTCCTGAACGAAAAAGCCGTATTCGTTATTATTCGGCTGCGTCGTTCCGCCGGTTGTGCCCGCTCCGGCAAAGCTCTGGCGGTATCGCGACGGCGTGCCCGATGCGAGGTTTGCATAGCTTGTAAATGTATATGAGCCGCCAAACAGGCCCGGGAAGAAGTTAAATATCCGGTCAAACATCAGATCGACGCCGTATTTTAAGGCGTGATTCCCCGTTAAGTACGTTTGGCTGTTGATGAACTGATAGCGCGTGATCGTCGTCTCGCGAGGACTGAAATTGTTCCGGCCAAAGTTGAACGTGCCGTCGTTAATGCCGCCGGCGTTGGCCGTCACGGCGGTTTCCGGACTATTCGAATTGGCCAACCCTGGCTCCTTGTCTTTAGAAAACTGAAAACGAAATTCGTTAAACCAGTTTGACGAAAGTGTCGCCGTCCAGGCCGAAGTCAGGGTCACCGTCTTAACATTGCTGTTGCCGGTATGCTCGAATGCACTCAGTGGGCCGGAATTCTCCAGGTTTGTTCCCCTGAAATTCTGATAGTTGAAGCGGAACCACAACTGATTTTTTTCGTTAATATTGAAATCGACTTTGCCTAAAAGCGTATCCTGCTGACGACTGATGTCGTAAGATGCGATCTTAGGCATGAGCAGCGTCTGAACCGATGCCGGGGCGAAGGGCAGTGAATTGAGAATCACCGGATTTGGCAGGTCGGAACGCTGGCCTTCGTATGCGGCGAAGAAAAACGCTTTGTCCTTTTTGAACGGGCCGCCGAATGTTCCGCCAAATTGGTTGATCTGTCCCTTAGGACGCGCCCGATTTGCCGCAACGAGATTCGGATTGCGAGCATTTAGTGACTCATCGCGAAAATACTCAAATGCACTGCCTGTAAATCTATTTGTCCCCGATTTGGTAACGACGTTGATCACGGCACCGGCCGCTCGTCCGTATTCCGCCGAAAAGCCGTTCTGGTTGACCTGAAACTCTTTTACTGTATCGATAGAAAACTGCGACGCCGCGCGGCCAGAACCGATGCGGCCTGTTGACTGGCCAAAGAAAGTATTATCGCTGCTGGCACCGTCGATCTGGATGCTGTTCAGAGTTCCCTTTTGCCCGCCGACCGCGAGATCGCCGGAGCGTGTCGGATCGCGGACGACGCCTGGCGTCAAAGTTGCAAAATCAAGAAAGTTTCGTCCGTTTGTTGGCAAGTTGATTACTCGGCTCTCGTCAACGGTGGATGATATAGAAGTGCGGGTTGCCTCTATGCCCTGGCCCTCGGCATTTACGTCAACAACATTTACGCTTCCACCGGCAGTGAGAGCGATCTCAACCGTCGTTTTGGCACCGACCGTTACTTTTACGTTTTGATAAGTCGCAGCGGCAAAGCCTTTGACGGCGGCGACCTCGACTTTGTAGTTGCCGGGCGGCAGAAGGACGAAGATGTAATTGCCTTCGTCGTCGGTCATTACGGTTTTGCCGAAGCCGGTGTCTTGATTTGTCGCCGAGACGGCAACGCCGGGCACGACGGCACCGGTTTGATCGATGACGCGGCCTTCGATGTTGCCGGTTGTCGATTGCGATTGGCCGAACGCCATCGCTGCTGTGAGGAAGATAATTGTTAATGAAGTAAATAATAGACGCATGATGATCTCTCCGTTTTGATCAGATTTTGAAGTAACAAAGTTCGCTTCCGAGCAGAACCTTAGTTGAATGATTGCGACAAATATATTCCAATTCGGAGTGAGTGGCAAGGAACGAGAGATTTTTTGTAAGAAAAATTTAGCGTTATCAATTTTCGCCTTCGACCCAATGCTCGCCACCCAAGTAAACTTCTTTTTTCCAGATCGGGACGGTGCGTTTTAGTTCTTTGATCAGCCATTCACAGGCCTCAAATGCCGCTCGGCGGTGGGGCGCCGCTACCGAGATAACGACACTCGTCTCGCCGATCTCGAGCCTGCC
>JANOGL010000262.1:0-4862 GCA_031405985.1 Acidobacteriota bacterium
GTTTTTTATTGCGCAGGCACGCCTCGACCATTGGTTTGCTTGTCAACGAAAACGGCCCTGCGCAGTGCAGCACCATCTCGACCTCTTGCAACGCCGCATCGAGCCTGTCCGTTTCATCAAGCGAGAACACGCGATATTCGAGATGATGTTTTTTCGCGAGCGCCTCGATCGCGATAGCATTGCGTCCCGCCAAGATCGGCTTCATTCCGCGCTCGGCCGCATATCGCGTGATCAACTCACCCGTGTAGCCGTTCGCTCCGTAGATTAGAAAGTTATTAGGCATAAGCTAACCTCGGCATTTCGTCGTAGGTTCTACCTTCGAGCATACGCCCAGTTTTCTTTTTGTTGAAACCGCCCCATTGCTTGAAAAAGAATGGCACGTCAGATTCCTCGCACTGGCGTCGAATATCCAAAACCCAATCAATTTCCATTGGCCGCGCACCGTAACCACTTTCACCACCGACAATTGCCCAATCGATGTTCTTGAGATTCAGGTCCTTAAGCGGGCCAAGCAGCGGTTCCAGGGAGAGGAATTTCACCTTTGCACCGCTATTGCGAAGATTATCGATCCGATGAACATATTTTTGACTTTCAACTGAAACGCCCATCCAAATATTCTGCGACCAATTAAGCTCGGAGCTTATCTCGTCCAGACGCTCAGCACGTTTGGTTAAAACCTGAAAACGATGCCAATGCGCCTGATTCATTACATCAAAGACTCGTTGAATGTATTCAAGGGGCACATCGACGTGAAACAGATCGCTCATCGAATTTACAAATATCGTCTGCGGCTTTTTCCACTTCAACGGCAACTCAAGCATCTGTGGCTGGAGCGTCAGCTTGAACCCGTTGCGATAGTTAGGCTGCCCCATTGCTTTAAGCCGTTTTGAAAGCCGCTCGGCATAGCAGTTCTTACAACCCGGACTGATCTTCTTACAGCCGGTAACCGGATTCCACGTTGATTCTGTCCATTCAATCGTTGATTTTGCACCCATTATTTCACCTCATTTTCAAAATATGGTTTGCAAATCTAAGCGCCAGTTCTTTCGCTTTCGGGCTTGGATTTCCCATTGCAAAACACAGCAGGTACAGCGGATTATTTCTTGAGTTGTATAGCTTTCTCGGGTTATCAGCTACACCTGCAAAAATAGTCGATAGCCGAGAATTAAAGTAGTCAGCAATTGAGTCGAAATTCGCAACTTTCGTTAATCTGGGATCAAGGTCAAAGAGAGAAGGATTATCATTTGGCTTGAAAAACTCATCGAACCAGTCATGAGAACCAAAGAGTTCATCCAAGATGATCTGAGCGTTTTTCGAAACATTACCGTCTTTTCGCAGTAACCTATTTACTGCAACTCCGAGAGGAAACAAAATCCAAAGATCAATTGCCTGTGTCGAAGCAATTGCTTCCAACATCTTCCATTTAACTTGCATTCCGTACGGATCCAAGAAAATAACTGCTCTTCGTGACTTCCAGTCACCTAAACAAAAATTTTGCAGGAACTCATTTGCATCACCGCCAATAATCGTTATCCTCGCCTCAAGTGATGGGTGCTGAGTCTTTAGCTTTTCAAGCTCTTTCAATCTTGAATGAGTTTTCTCTACGAAGAAGTACTCGTCGAAAGGAGGGGTTACTTCCAATGCATTGGCAGCTGATCCAGAAATGAAGTCCTTTGTCTCGTCATCCTCGAAGCCAGGAAACAATGGTTCTTCCGCCGAGTTTTCTTTTGGGGAAACATATCCGGTACCAGCGAAGGCATCAACATAGAGAAGTCGAAAGTTCTTATTCTTAAGCGCTGTTACGTACGTCTGAAGCCCAGCACGCACCTTTTCCAACTTCTCACGTGTCCAATTTCCACCAAATGGATGTGTCATAGATGGCGCATTGTTACGATGTTGAATGATATTCCTGTTTTCTCAAAAAGACAATCCAAAAATTAAGAAAACAAGATTGATTTTCTCTGCACCTCAACCAGTTTATCCAAAAAAAACTCTCGGTCAATTTCTTTTGCGCCTAACGCGTTCATATGCGGCGTCATGACCTGGCAGTCGAGCCAGGTTGAGCCGCGCGATCGTAGGTGGTCGATGAAGAAAAGTAGTCCGAGTTTTGAGGCGTTTGGTTTTTTGTAGAACATCGATTCACCGCAAAAAACGCCGCCGGCGTCGATGCCGTAGATGCCGCCGACGAGGGTTGCGGCCGCGTCCCAGGCTTCGACGCTGTGTGCAAAGCCGGCTTTGTGTGCCTCGTTGTAAACGCGTTCAAATTCGGACGTGATCCACGTGCCGCCCTGACCGGGGCGATAGGCGAGAGAGCATTGATGAATCACTTCGCGAAAAGCGCGGTCGATGGTGAATGTAAATTCGCCCTTTCGACGCTCTTTGTCGAGGCTGCGCGGAATACGAAGATCGGCGAATTCGAGTATCGCCCGTCGCTCGGGACAATGCCACGGCAGCGGAACTCCCTCGGTGTACCACGGAAAAATGCCTTTTAGATAAGCTTCGCGGACATTCTCGACCGTCAGCGGCGAGCCGAACGCGACCACATCATCCGAGCGGTAGAGATATTCGCCGATCTCGACCCATTTGGGGAACTCGTAAGTGCGTGGGTGTGGAAACGTATCTCGTCGCATAGAAAAGTTTTACCACAGAGGCACAGAGAGCACAGAGATTGATTAACCATTTTGTCGTTCCTTTGTATTCTCTGTGTCTCTGTGGTGAACTATCTTAAACGACCTTCAGTTTCCACTTACCTCGTCGGAAGAGAATTGCAGCGGCGACGGCTAGAACTGAGAACGCGATCGCGATCGCCCAGAACACGCCATGCGGGCCGAGCTCCATCGTGTATGCCAAAAAGTAGGCAAGCGGTATCTCGAACGCCCAAAATACGCCTAGCGCGAGATATGTCGGCGTCCACGTGTCGCCGGCGCCGTTGAACGCGGTTTCGAGCACCATGCCGACCGAGTAGAACAAAAACCCGTAGGCGATGATCCTTAAAGCGTCGGTCGCGTATGCGGCGACCGCGGCATCTTGGGTAAAGACCTGCGCGATTTGCTCTGCAAAGATCACAAACAAAATGCCGATAGTCGTCTGGACGATGCCGTTATAGAGACACGCCGTCCAGACAGCCTTTTCGGCGCGCTCGGGCTTGCCGGCGCCGAGGTTTTGACCGACGAGCGTTGCGGCGGCGTTTGCCAAACCGAGCGAGGGCAGCAACGCGAATACGACGACGCGCATTCCGATCTGATAACCGGCGACCGCAACCGTACCAAATCCGGTAACGATACGCACGAGGCCGATAAAACTCGCCGTCTGAATAAAAAACTGAAACACGGCCGGCGCCGAGACCTTTATGAGTCGCATGATCAGCTGCGGGTCAAACGCCCAATGTTCTCGCCCGATCGTTATTCGCCGCTCGCCAAACAGCAAAGTGTAAGCTGCGAGCAACGCTCCTACACCGCGGCCGATGGTTGTTGCGACGGCTGCACCGGTTACGCCGAGTTCGGGGAAGATCCACAGCCCAAAGATAAAACACGGGCCGAGAATAATGTTGAGAATGTTCGCGAGCCAAAGCACGCGCATTGCGATGGTTGCGTCGCCGGCGCCGCGAAATATAGCGTTCAGCAAGAACAACATCATTACAACGACGTTGCCCCCGAGCATGATGCGCGTGAAGGTCGCGCCCTCGGCGATGACCGATTCTTCGGCGCCCATCAGCCGTAAAAGATCGGGCGCAAAAACAATGCCGATAACACCTATTACAAACGAAGCCGCCAAACCAAGGTAGATCGAATGTGCCGCCGCACGCGACGCACCGTCCGGATCCTTTTCGCCCATTCGACGAGAGACGGTTGCGGTCGCCCCGACGCTGATGCCGATCGCCACCGAATAAATGAGATACATCATCGACTCGGTGATGCCGACGACGGCAATTGCGCCGGCGCCGAGGCGCGCCACAAAAAAGATATCCACGATCGCAAACAGGCTCTCGGCAAACATCTCGATGATCATCGGAACGGCGAGGACAAAGATCCCGACCTTTAGCGACCCATCGGTAAAATCGCGACTCGATCCCCAAACCGCTTCTTTGAGAATCGAAAAAAATGAATTATTTACGGCCGCCGCCGCTGTTGTTTCAGCGCCACCGCCGTTGCTATCAAATGACATTTACTTAACCCTTATCTACAGTGACGCATCCGCAAAAGATGCGCGGACATTACGCACTTTTGTACAAGCGCGCCAAAAAACACTCACTAATTTTCGAGGATTGGTTATTTAGCGGATGGCAAGCTTCATAATATGTGTGAATATAACACAGCGGTTTTGCATTTTAAAAATGCGCGCAAACAATAATTTTGTCTTGCAACCGCCGTGCATTTTTTTAGTTATCGGTTCCACGCCAAAGGCGAATTATTCCGCCGTCGCCTGCGGCGGCAAGCACGTTTCCGTTCGGCGAGAACGCCAAATTGCCGGCTTCTCCGGCATTTACCTTGAGCGACAACAATTCCTGCCCTGTAGCGACGTCCCATATTTTTATCTGGCCGTCCAGGTCGCAGGTAAACAATCGCTTTCCGTTCGGCGAGAAAGCGAGGCCCCGCAATTCGGATTCATGCCCGCTGAACGAGGCAAGTTCCTTTCTGGATTCAATGTCGAGTAATTTCAGGCTCCGCCCGTTATTTAGTATTTGGAGTACTCGCAGGTTTCCGTCGACAAAAGCCAGCCCGAATGCTGTGGCGGGTTCGCCAATGATCGCGGAGATCTCGCGGCACGATGAAGTTTCCCAGAACCGTAGAGCGTTGCCTTCAAGAGGCTCGTCGTCAGGAGGCGTCGCCGTAATAAATTGCTTTCCGTCCTTTGAAAATTCA
>JANOGL010000361.1:0-12923 GCA_031405985.1 Acidobacteriota bacterium
CGCTTATTATCGGCGGCCGCGAGGCTCCGAACGCGGTTGGCGGAGCAGGTGCTGATACGCTCGCGGGCGCTATTAAACTGAGAGACGTTTCAGTTCAAACTCACGGCGACGACATCGAGATCACCGGTTATCCTGCAATAAAATGACGCGGCCAAAAAAATCGCTTGGGCAGAATTTTTTGCGTGACGAAGCTGTCATCAATCGCATCGTCGAAGCGCTCGATCTCAAAGATGGCGAGACTGTTGTCGAAATCGGGGCGGGCGAAGGAGCGTTGACAAAGAAGTTAGTTCAAAGCAATGCAAACGTTGTCGCAATCGAGATCGATAGCGAACTCGTCCCGAAACTGCGAATTCAATTCGCTCTCGAAAACAAGTTCTCCGTGATCGAGGCAGATGTTCTCGCTGTGGATTTTGAGGTCGAAATGCAAAGTGCGAATCCGCATTCCGCATTCCGCAATCCGCATTCGATTAAGCTCGTCGGCAATCTGCCGTATTATATTTCGACAGCGATCTTGCAAAAACTCTCGGCCGAGCGTGCGTTGTTCACAAAGATCGTTTTGATGCTCCAACGTGAAGTGGCACAACGAGTTACAGCGTTTCCTGCCAATAGCGAACGTGGATATTTAACAGTAACTACTGAGGCCGCATTCGAAGTAACTCATCTTTTCGATGTGCCGCCAACTGCGTTTTTTCCGGAGCCAAAAGTGTGGAGTTCGGTCGTCATGCTCACGCCGAAACCCAAGTCAGTTGGCGATGAGCCACGGTTCAAAGATCTAATCTCCGCTGCCTTTGCACAAAAGCGTAAGACCATCACGAACAATCTCAAACACATTCGCGGCGACGTCGCAACGGTTTTAGAAAAAACAAATATCGATTCAAGACGCCGTGCCGAAACACTCACGCTCGAAGAGTGGTTTGCTCTCTACAAATCCTTCGCAAAAAAATAGCCGGGCGACTATGCGCCCGGCAATCAGTGAGCTTATAAACATCCTATGGGGTATAAGCGTTAGGAACGGGTTTATCGCCGTTCGCGCCAAATGTAGCTATCAAAGTACCCTGCGTTGAGCGATTCGCGAACCAAGTTCCGTTCGATGGCCTAAAGACCGCTGCATCCGATCTGCCGTCTCCATCGTAATCACCCGGTGCCGGAATGTCGGTTGCGACTCCAAACGGAAACGCGAAATAGCTCGAATCTTCGCTTCGCAGAACAAACCACTCGCCGCTCGATGGCCGCCAGAATGCAATGTCAGTTTTGCCGTCGCCTGTGAAATCTTGCGCGACCGGTTTGTCGGTCGATGTGCCAAACTCACCGGCAACTACGCCTGCGGTCGAGCGATTGAGCCACCACTGGCCGTTCGACGGTCTGAAAATCGCGGTGTCGGCTCTGCCGTCTCCGTCGTAATCGCCAGTTTGCGGGACGTCGCCATTTGCGCCGAATTGCTGAATGATGGTTCCTTGGGTGCTGCGTTGGATAAACCATGTTCCGTTTGACGGTCTGAAAACGGTCGCGTCCGCTCTGCCATCGTTGTCAAAATCGCCCGGCGCCGGGATGTCACCGCTTTGTCCGAACGGAAATGAGAAAAAGCTGTTATCTTCGCTGCGAAGAACAAACCATTCACCCGTTGCCGGCCGCCAAACTGCAATGTCGGTTTTACCGTCGCCAGTGAAATCTGCCGGAACGATGTTATCCGTGCCGTTACCAAACTGAAACACATTCGTTTGATTGTCGGAGCTTCGCGACAGCCACCATTGGCCATTCGACGGACGCCAAATCGAAATGTCCGTGTTTCTGTCGCCGTCGAAATCGACGAATGCAGGTCGGTTAACTGCAGTCGCTTCGCCGAATACAGTAAATCTCGCAGCCTGCGAAACCGAAAACCCGTTCGCCGCACCTGCGTCCTCAATATACCAGCGTGCAAAGAATGTTTGCCCGACAACGGTCGGCGTTACCGGTATCGGCATCGTGAGTGACGCCCAGCCGTTGGCGGCACCGGTGTGTTGGGTAGTCGTCGTCATGCGAGCGAACGAGCCGTTTGCCGGAATCGTCGTGCCGACGCCGGGGTCGACCGAATCGATCACTAACACAGCGTTTGCATTGCCGAGGGCGTTGTTCACCGAAACCGTGAAATTCGGATTACCCGCGATCGGCGGCGAAATAGCTCTGATCAGTGGCGTCGCCGCGCCTGAACCCGCGCGGCCGGTTCCGGTGATCTGCGGCACGCGATTAGATTCGGTGTAAAGCATCGGCCGGCTGAACGGGCCGCTCTCGGCCGTTACACGAGGATCCGTCAAAGACCGCAAAAATTCTACCAGGTCGTTTTGCTGATTTTGGCCTAAGCCAAGAGGACGAATGAGATTGTTCGGGACGTTCGGATTATTTGGAAAGTCGCCGCCGCGGTTGTAAAACGCAACGACCTCGTTCAAGGTCGTAAAACGACCATTGTGGAAAAACCGCGGTCTGAGGCTGACATTTCGCAAACTCGGGACCCGGAATTGGCCAATGTTAATCGGGTTAGCGGTCACCTGGAACCGCCCTGGGTCTTCGTTCGACGGCCTTACGCCGATATCGCGGAAAGAGTTATCAGTAAAGAGAGTTCCGGCATGACAGACGTTACAACTGCTTGCGTTGAAAACGCCGCGACCGCGTTGAGCCGCCGCATTCAAAGGCGTAATGCCTGCGACCGCTAGATCGAACGTTGACTGGTCGCTAAACAACGTTCGCTCATATGTGCCGATTGCGAGGGCAATGCGGGACGGCGTTACGTCAGGCGTTCCGAATGCTTCCTGAAAGAGCTCCGGATACGTGCGGCCGTTGATCCAAGTTGAAAGTGGAGTTGGAATGTCTGGCGTTAACGCCAGCGGTTTCGAAGCCGCCATACGTACCGCAACGTCATTCCAGTTGCGACCCGCGTGAGCCATTTCCACATCGGATGTAGGCGGCCCCGCGGCCTGACTCTCAAGAGCGCCGCCTGCGTTGATAACTATGTTGTTGGTTATCGGGTCACGAAATGTGCCTGTTGCTCGGCCGTCCCAGAAAAGCAACGGAGAATAAACCGCGTTCACCGTGGAATTCGAATTTCGTCCCGTAACCTGATCGCTGAGACCGTATGTTGCGTGACTTAAATAAGTGCCGTCGAGATTGGTCGAGGGAACTCCCAACGTCCCGCCTATATCGTCCGCCGAACCGAAAGTACTGTCAGGTCCCGGATTTAATGCCGGCCGCGGGTCTGTCCCGCCTGCTCCAGCAATATGACAAGTGCCGCACGAAACCGTTCGGGTTGACGACATTTGCTCGTCCCAAAACAGAACTTTGCCAAGATACGCTTTTGTCGCGGTCAGAGGATTTGCCGGTGGAGCTGGCGGCGGTGGTTCCAGTGGCGCTACAGGCCCGGCTTGAACTGCCGTCGAACGAACGCCCTGATCCGAAACGCTCATCGGACTCTGCGCCGTGCCGCTTTCAGCTCGGACGAAGTAAAAGAACGTCTGACCCGGCGTCGCTGTCGCATCAAAAAAGAACGGAGTTGCCGTCGTGCCGAGATCGGTCGCGCCGGTGGCAGTGTTTGTCGTGTTTCTGAAAATTCGATATGCGGTCGCTCCGCGAATCGTGTCCCATTGCACACCGACTTTGTTGTTGTATTGATTGTCGGTCGCGATGACGCTAGTCGGTGCAGCGAGCGACGTTCCGCCGCCTTGACCTGTTACAGGATTTGATCGCGACAGCCAAACACCGGCTGCTGCAAATACGAACACAACGATAACTGCGAGTTTTATATTCCTCATTTTCTCTCCGAGAGTATTGTTCAAAATAAGTGCGAAAAGCGTTTTTTAATATGATTGCGGCATCTGAAAAGCCGCGACTTTAAGTTGCTCGTCGTGATCCCTAGCACGGTTGCCGCTTCGTCGAGTGAATAGTCCTGCGAATAAACCAGCGTAAGAGCCACGCGATCTTTTGCATCGACGCCCGAAAGAATTCTATCCGCAAGTTCGGCGTTAAGAAGCATGTTCTCGGGCGTCGCGGCCCGGTTGTCAATGATCGATTCGACATACTCGCTTTCTTCGGTCGTCATCTCTGTAAAAAGACTCTGACTGCGACGCTGCCGACGGCGAAACTCGTCGTAACACACGTTGACGGTGATCTTTGTTATCCAAGCTGCAAGCGAATTTTCTTGAAGCCCGCGAAAATTCTTTAGAGAAAAATATGTTTTCGCAAAAGCTTGCTGTACGTGTTCCTCGATCTCGCTGCGGTCCCGAAAATAACGTCCAACGACACGCGTCACATGCTTTTTGTATCTCTCAAAGATCTCGGCGAACGACGCCTCGTCACCGGTGAGCACATTGTCGACGAGCTTTGCATCAGACAGCGGCGTGCCGTCCGTAAACTCTATCGCCGGAAATTGAGCTTCGCGTTGCAAGTTGATCTTTAGGACCTCATCGAACATTTTTCTCTAAATTTGTGCGTGGGACAAATTACAACTTTTCTTTTTTTGGTTCGGCGTTTTCGACCCGAAAGCCCGCAGGCACTGTGAAAAGCTCGGCCGACGGCTCGTTTCGCTTGATATTTACGAGCTTGAATATGTGCTCACCCGCGAGCGGATCGAGATGTCGCGACATGACAATTACGCCAAGTTCCGGCGAAAACCAATTCTCCGTCACTACCTCAATAGGTTTGTCGTTGCCGAGTTGACCGACCGGAATTTCGAACGTCGTCTTTGTGCCCTCGACCTTCACGCCTTCGATCGTCTTTGTGCCGAGCGAAACGGTTTTTGCATCTTCCGGCTCGTCGCGTTCGAACGGTTTGGGTTGGTTACCAATGCGGCTCGTCCTCGCAACTTTGTTATTCAGATCGAGAAACGTCTGCGTCTTTGTCACGAAATCGTTAATAAAAATAAGGCTTTGCGGCTTGTTGTCGTTGCCGACGATGTTAAAGCCGGCGACCGTCTCAAGCTGCTGCTCGCGTCGAGTGCGGCCTTGACCATCGCGATAGATCGCACCGCGCCGTTGCTTCGTAACGGTCGAGCCGTCGAATAAACGTCGGGTATCTTCGATGATCATTTCGGCAGAGAAAGGCTGTCCGGTGATCAGCTTGTCGCCGAATCTAAGCTCGGCGGCAATGAACCGCGCGTTTGGCGGCCCGCCGGGACCTTTTTGACCGTCGCCTGGCCGTCGTGGCGGACGCGATTCTACTTGCGTAATAAAACCGTCGCCGTTCTTGTCCATTTCGTTAAAAATACCGCGGACGACTTTCTCAAATTCGGTTTTGCTGGTAACAATGCTATCAGCGACCCGATCGGCAAAAAAGAACGGCGGCAAAATCCGTTTGCCTTCGGGCATCATCTTTGGCACCGGCGGCGGTCCTATCGGTGCTCCCATTGGCGGTCCTTGTGATCTAACGCCTTGTCCCATCGGCGGCATCGGTCTGCCGTCTCGAGGTGGGCGCTGTATTTCAGTGGATTCGATTGTACCGTTAGCGTTCTTATCAAATTCGGCAAATGTCGCATCGATCGCCGACTGAAATTCGGTCGAATCGATCTTGCCGTCCTTATTGACGTCAAAATCCTCCACCCAATCGTGTCTTGGCGGCGGTCCAAGGCCCGGCATTGGCATCCCCGGTCGTCCCGGCGGACGCTGGGCAATGGATGCAGATACGGTCAAACCAACAAAAATTATCGCTAAAAAATACTTAAGTAACATAATGAACTCCAATAGCTTAACTGCTAGCGAATAAAACGGATAGCGTGGGTCATTCCGTCATCGCCAATGAGTATTTCGGCGTTGACGAGGTTCGTCGGTTTTTCAACCGAAGCGACCAAGCCGAGCGACACCATCATCGAGCTTGGCACCTTCACGCGAACGATCTGACCGCTGTCAGGTTTTCGCGCATAAGAAAGCGCAATGAACTCAGACTTGACCTCGACAGATTCAGATTTCACGACAGTCGCTGTGCTCTTGAATTTCTGAGGTCTGGGGTTATCCTTCTCCGCTATCGTCTTTTTTACTAGATTTGTACGTTTCATGGCAGTTGTAACGGGCTTGGCCGCTGTTATTGCCGGCGATACGTCTTCAACCGATTCCTTCTCTGAGCCAGTAGTAACAGTCTCATTCGATATTTGCGGTGTTGTGCCTGAAACATGATCGACAATTTCTGCGGGTTGGAACGCAAAGTAGGCGAACACCAGTAATGCCGCAACGGTCAACGGCGCACCGAGCAACAGCCAACGTCTGAAAAATCCTGAGCCTGCGTTCGAAGCCGACTTTTCATCTGCCTTGATCTTTCGCTGGACGCCCCACCAGAGCTGCGGCGAGTTCGCGATCTCATCGACTTTCGTGTCGGCGAAAGCAGCGTCATTCACCATCTTTTGCAACAGTTGATCTATTTGCCCGTCCGTGAAGTTCTTATTCATCGCGTTTACCTCAAAACTGCTTGTCACAGAAAAGACGCGCGCGATAAAGGCACGGTTTCAAAAAAGATACCGTGCCCGTAAAAATAGATCTGCGAGTTCTTATGCCGCGTCTTCGACGTCGATGTTTTCGCTGCGGGGAAAGACCAGCGATAGGATGACCGATATTCCAATGACCGAAACAATGAATCCGAGCGAATACGAGATCGGGAACTTGCCGCCAAACGCGTCGTTTAGCCAGACCATTTTCAGACCGACGAAAACGAGCACAACGGCAAGGCCGTATTTTAGCAAGTAGAATTTGTCGATCACGCCCGCGAGCATAAAGTACATCGACCTCAAGCCTAGTATCGCGAAGATGTTTGACGTAAAGACGATCATAGGCTCGGCGGTGATCGCAAAGATAGCGGGAACGCTGTCCACGGCGAAGATGATGTCCGTCGCTTCTAAAAACAAAAGCGCGATTAAGAGTGGCGTTGCGTGCCATTTGCCGTCGATCTTCGAAAAGAAATTCTTGCCGTCGAGCTTGCCTGAAACGGGCATAAACTTCTTAAAAATGCGAATAAGAACGTTTCTCTCAGGCTCGATCTCCTCTTTGTGGGCAAAGAACATCTTGATTCCTGTGACAATCAAAAAACCGCCAAATAGATAAATCACCCAATGAAACTGCATAAGGGCCGACCCCATCGCGATGAAGATCGCGCGGAATATTAGCGCTCCCAAAATGCCGTAAAACAGAACGCGGTGCTGATATTTTGTCGGGATCGCAAAATATGCGAACACCATCACAAAGATAAAGATGTTATCGACAGAGAGTGATTTCTCGACGATGTAACCGGTCAGGAACTCGAGCGAAACATTCCACGCTGCGACATCCGCAACAAAACCCGGTGTCGCTAGCAGCCGTTCGTCCTGCGGAAACTTCCAAAGGGCGTATCTGTAGAGAAGAAAATTAAACACAAGCGCGAGCGACACCCAGACGACGCTCCAAGCGGACGCTTCTTTGAAGGAAACCGCGTGCGATTTGCGGTGAAAGACACCGAGGTCGAGCGCCAGCATCAACAGTACGAAAAGTGTGAAAAGGCCGTAGAGCCACCAGTATTCAGCGAAAGGGAATAGATTCATTTGCGAAATTCTCCTACTTTAGTCACCCGCAGAAGAAAAAAACCTTCGCGAGCTGCAACTGCCGCAAAGGTCTCGATATTTTCCAGAACACCGGATCGCCGTGGCTGCGGCAGATCGTATTGACGATGGACTGGACCTCGACTTGCACCGAGGTTTCTACTCCCCAAACAAATTGTTCTACCTATATTCGCCAAATCCTGACACTTTTGTCAAGTATTGCAAATGGCTATGTTATACTCCTTGGTTTTATGGGCAAGATCGAAATAATCCCCCTCGGCGGTATCGGCGAATTTGGGATGAACTGCATGGGGATTCGCTACGGCGGCGAGATGATAATCGTCGATGCGGGCATGGGGTTTCCTGAGGAAACGCCGTATGGCGTGAATATCTCAATTCCAAATTTCGATTTTCTCGAGGAATATCGGGACGATCTGACGGCGATCATTCTCACCCACGGCCACGAAGATCACATCGGAGCACTCGCGTACATTTTGCGCAAATTCAATCTGCCGGTTTATTCGTCGCGGTTCACGCTCGCACTTGCCGAAAAGCGGCTTGAGGAATTTAACATGCTCGGCGATGTGCTGATGCATCGGGTTAAGGCGAGCGATCGAATCAAGATCGGCGTCTTTGAGATCGAGTTCATTCACGCGTCGCACTCGCTCGTCGAGTGCTTCTCGCTCGCAATTCACACGCCTGCCGGCACGCTCATTCACACGGGCGACTACAAGATCGACGACACGCCGGTGATTGGTAAACCATACGATCTCGAAATGCTCGGCCGTATCGGCGACGAAGGCGTTCTCGCTCTGCTGTGCGATTCGACAAACTCGACCGTGCCCGGCCGCACACCGTCCGAACAGGCCGTGATACCTGCTTTTGAAGAGATATTCGAGCAAACTGAAGGCAGGCTTTTTGTATCGACGTTCTCGTCGTCGCTGCATCGTTTGCAGATAATCTTCGACATCGCGCACGAGTTTGGCCGAAAGGTCTGTGTGCTCGGACGCTCGATGCAAAAGAACGTCGAGATCGCGACTGAACATGGCTTACTCAAGATCGCGGGCGATACGATGGTCGAACTTGGAGCTTCGCGTGCGCTGGACGACGACGAGATCTGTTATTTGGTAACAGGTTCGCAAGGCGAGATGCGCGCGGCACTATGGAATCTGGCAACCGGCACATACAAAGGCATGGAGGTCGAGAAGGGCGACACCGTCGTGCTCTCTGCCCGCATCATTCCCGGCAACGAAAAGAACATCAGCCGCCTCATTGGTCATCTTTACAAACGCGGTGCAAACATCATTGAGGAAAAGCGCCGCTTGGTGCACGTCAGCGGCCACGCGTCGCAGGAAGATATCAAGATCATGGTCGAGGCCGCAAAGCCGAAATTCGTGGTGCCGATCCACGGCGAATATCGAATGTTGTTTCGTCAAAAGGAATTTATCAAAAATCATGTCGCGGGTTACGGCGACGACGATATCATCCTCATCGAGAACGGCAATGTGCTCGAACTCGACGAATACGGAATTCGCGTCGTCGAAAAACATGAGATGTATAAAACTTTCATCGACGAGGAATCGAGCGACGAGATCGAATACGGTATAGTCCGCGAGCGTAAAAAACTCGCGTACGGCGGCATGATCTCGCTCGTCGTCACCGTCGATAAAAAACGTCACACTCTAGTTGGCGAACCGCAAATCACGCTCACCGGTGTCGCCGGACTCGATCTCACCAACGGTTTCGCGTCAGACGCGCGAGCCGCCGTTGCCGATGCCGTCGCCGAGATGAAGCCAGAACAGATCGCCGACCGCACCGTCTTCAAAGAAAATCTTCGCATCCATCTAAAACGCTTTGTCCAAAAAGAACTCAGTTCAAAACCTGTGATCGTGACGACGATTGTTGAGGTTTAGTAAATGAGAGAACGCATTCTTGAACTCGAACGCACTTCGCAGCTGCTCGAACCTGATGCTGCGACACGCGCTCTTGCACGCACGCGCGTCGTAGATTATTCAGAAGACTTTCTCGACAACGTACATTCACTCAAAGCGTTTAATGTCACCGAAGATAAGGGTCGCGGGATATTCGATTCGCCGATAGCGGAAGACGGCATCGCAATCGACGAGGCGATTTCGTTGATACGGGACAACGTCGATACGCCGGGGCTGAATCCTGCGAGCGGCGGGCATCTTGCTTATATCCCGGGCGGTGGAATTTATTACGCGGCGTTGGGTGATTATTTAGCGGACGTTTTTAACCGTTACGCGGGCGTGTTTTACGCTTCGCCCGGCGCGGTGCGTTTAGAGAACATGCTCATTCGTTGGATGTGCGACCTCGTCGGTTACGGTGCGGATTCGCACGGCAATCTGACGACGAGCGGCAGCCTAGCGAACATGATCGCCATCGTGGCGGCGCGCGATGGCAAAAATATTAAGTCGGCAGACATTCCGCGCTCGGTGATTTATCTCTCGAAGCAAACGCATCACTCGGTCGCGAAGGCGATCAACGTCGCCGGTCTCGCCGAATGTCCCGTCCGCTACGTCGAGCTTGATGATAAATATAAAATGCGGCCCGACGACCTCGCTGCGCAGATCGAGGCGGACACGGCTGCGGGCTTAAATCCGTTTCTTGTCGTTGCCTCTGCGGGCAGCACCGATGTCGGAGCGATCGACCCGCTTATTGAGATCGGCGAGATCGCCGCGCGGCACGGTTTGTGGTATCACATCGATGCGGCTTACGGCGGATTTTTTATTCTCACCGAAGAAGGGAAAGCAAAACTTCGCGGTCTCGAACTCGCCGACTCGCTCATCATCGATCCGCACAAAGGTTTGTTTTTGCCATACGGTCTCGGCGTCGTGCTGGTGAAGAATGTCGAGCATCTAAAACGTGCTTACGCGTTTCAGGCGAGCTACATGCAGGACGCTTTTGCTGCGCCGGACGAACTTTCGCCCGCCGAATTGTCGCCCGAGCTGACGAAACATTTTCGCGGCCTACGACTCTGGCTGCCGCTAAAACTGCACGGCCTTGGACCGTTTCGCGCGTGTTTAGAAGAAAAGCTCCTGCTTGCAAGGTACTTCCATGCCGAAGTGCAGAAACTCGGTTTCGAGAGCAAGATCGAACCCGAGCTGTCGGTCGTGACTTACAGATGGGTGCCTGAGGACGGCGACGCGAACGAATTCAACAAAAAATTACTGGAAGCCGTCGTTGCCGACGGCCGCGTGTTCATCTCATCGACAATGCTCAATGGCGAATTCACGCTGCGGTTTGCGTGTCTTGCGTTTCGTACGCATTTGCAGACTGTGGATACATTGCTCGAAGTACTAGCCAATGGTGTCAGCAGGTTAAGAGGTGTTTCTTAACGCAAAGACGCGAAGTCGCAAAGAACGCAAAGAAGATCAAAAGAATCGCTAAACGTAGTTAACCAGGAAAGGTTTCTTTGCGACTTTGCATCTTTGCGTCTTTGCGTTGAAAATTCCTACATGCACTGGAAAGACAAACGCGTTTTTCTCACAGGAGCGTCGAGTGGGATCGGCGAAGCGTTGGCGATTGCGTTGGCGAAAAAAGGCGTGGTGCTTGGGCTGGTTGCTCGGCGTGAGGAATTGCTAAATGACTTGAAAGCCAAATGTGAAAATGTCGGCGGCACGGCGCGTGTGTTTGCGTGTGATGTGACTGACGCTGATGCGTTGCAAAAGGCGGCGGTTGATTTTAGAGCGGAGTTTGGTCACATCGACGTGATGATCGCGAACGCGGGCATAGGCGGCAATAACAAAGAGACGCGCGAATATCGTCCCGAAGCGGTCAAAAAACTTATCGACATAAATCTGCTCGGTTCGGCGAATGCCGTTTACGCAGTTGCGAAACAGATGATCGAACGAAAGTCAGGGCATCTCGTCGCGATCTCGAGTCTCGCGGGTTTTCGCGGTCTGCCAAAGTCCGCCGCCTACTCGGCGAGCAAAGCAGGAATGACGGCGTTCTTTGAGAGCGTGCGGCTCGATGTCGCAAAACACGGCGTCCATGTCACGATAATCCAACCGGGATTTATCAAAACACCGCTAACCTCGGGCCGCGAAAGCAAAATGCCGTTCTTGATGGAACTCGACGACGCGATCCCGCTGTTTATAAAAGCGATCGAAAAGAAAAAGCGCTTCGCCGCCTTCCCGTGGCAGCTTGCGACGATCGTCCGCTTCGGCAAGTTCATGCCCGCTTGGCTCTACGACCGCATCGCGGGGAAGGCAAGATATCGGGAATGAATTGGATTCGGCTGTATTGATTATCATCGCGTAGCGATGTCTTGAATGTAGCCGTAGGTTTCAACGCACGGCTACAATCACTGGTCGCGATGCGACCAACAGCATCTTGATCAGCGAGAGCTTTCGAGGAGTGCGTTGTCGTTTAGTTTCGTGGCAAGTTGATCGAGAGCGGGAAGTAACTTGTCTGACATGAGCGTGTCGATTAATTCGCTTCGGGCTTGAGTGAGTTGGGCTTCGAGTTTTTGGCGGTCGCGGCGGCGGAGGCAGGCGGAACGGGAAAGGGATGAGTGATGAGGGATGAGGGATGAGGGAAAGCCGCTTGATTGTGCATTTTGCACTGTGCGTTCTGCATTTGCGGCGGCGGCGAGGCCGGTGTAGCGGTAGAAGACTTCGCGGAAGTTGTGGAGATCGCGTCGCATGGCGGCTGATTCAGAGAATGCGTTGCCGTTTGCGAACAGAGCTTGTTCGAGTTCGGTCCGGATGGCGTCGAGTTCGTTTGTTTGTTCAACTTGAGCAACGGGTTTTGTGGTGAAGAACCTTGCGACGTTTCGGATCGCAACCAGCGGCCAGAGAAGATAACCCGACGTCATTCTCAGATATGCGAACGCCGTGATCTCGCGCTTTGCGGTGATCCGCAGCACGCCGAACGGGGCGCCGAGTGCGAAGTAAATGATTGCAAGGTCGAGCCAATACATCTCACCTAATTATCCAAAATCGACGCGGCAATGACAAAGGCGGGGTTTGCCAGAGTTTGAGTTTGATTGTTATTCTCGTGTCAGTAGCCCGACCGTAAGGAAGGGCTACCGTAGAATATGCGCAACGGTAGCCCTTGTTTACACGCGGGCTACGGACACAGAGTTTATGCAAGATAAAGTTGTCCTAGTCACTGGTGCGAGCAGCGGTATTGGCCGCGCGGCAGCGCTTTTGTTTGCGAAGAATGGCGCAACAGTTATTGCAGCCGGCCGCAATGAATCAGAGCTGACCGATCTAAGCAAAAGCGTAAAAAAGAGTGGTAGAGGAGCGATAACACCGCACCTCGCCGACCTCACGGAGCTCTCCCAGATCGAGCGCCTTGTAAATGAGACGATACATAATCACGAGCAGATCGACGTGCTGGTAAATTCCGCAGGCGTCATCAAGATGGGCTCGATCGA
>JANOGL010000364.1:0-4268 GCA_031405985.1 Acidobacteriota bacterium
CGCCCGTTCTCAACCGCTTTCAATATCCCCAAAACCTGAGCCTCGCTGAACTTACTTCGCTTCATTCCCAACCTCCTGTGTTATCTTATCACCGGCCGGAAACTCCACTTTTCATTGGTACTATTTTAGGGGATGCTTACACTATCGCATCTTTTTTCAGATGAATTCGAGCGAATGACCTTCCACGCCCGTCATTTACGTTTTACATAGAAGAGGGGGAAGTTTGGCGCGAAAGGAGTTTGGTTCGAGTTAAGTTGACGGGTGTAATCGACACACGCTAACTTATAGTCAAGCAAAAATTTATGTCGACACAGACGCGAGCTTCATTTGCTCACTATGAGATCATCTCGCCTATCGGCTCTGGTGGGATGGGCGAGGTGTTTCTCGCGCGCGACACGAAGCTTGACCGGCAGGTTGCGATAAAGTTCCTGAGCGACAAGTTCAGCCAGGACGAGGCTCTGCTCGGACGCTTTGTCCAGGAGGCAAAGGCGGCGTCGGCCCTCAATCATCCCAACATCCTGACGGTTTACGAGGTAGGCGAGAACGAAGGTCGGCATTACATCGCGTCCGAATACATCGACGGCACGACCTTGCGCGAAAGGATGAAGTCGCGGCTCAGCTTTGACGAGATACTCTCGATCGTGGTGCAGACAGCCGAAGCTCTTTCCGCGGCTCACCAGGCTGGCATCGTGCATCGCGACATCAAGCCCGAAAACATAATGGTCCGCGCTGACGGTTACGTGAAGGTTCTCGATTTCGGGTTGGCAAAGCTCACCGAGATACACCAATCGTCGGGCGAGGAAGAAACGCGCAAGCTCGTCAAAACCAATCCGGGCGTTGTGATGGGCACGGTGACATATATGTCGCCGGAGCAGGCCCGCGGCAAGCCGACCGATGCGCGATCGGATGTATTCAGCTTTGGTGTGGTTTTGTACGAAATGCTCACGGGCGAGGTGCCGTTCGCGGGCGAAACGGTGACCGATACGCTTTCGTCGATCATCAGCTTGGAACCGCAGCCGATAACGAGTTTTGCGCCGCACCTGCCGCGCGAGCTGCAGAGGATAGTCCAGAAAACTCTCAAGAAAAAGCGTGACCAGCGTTATCAATCGACACGCGACCTGCTGGTCGATCTCAAGGAGCTTCGCGACGAGTTGCAGCTTGAGGCAAAGCTCGACCAAACGGCGGTGCCGAGCAAGCCGGAAGTATCACAGCCGAACGCTCCGAGGATATCAACGAGCTCGGGCGGCGGCATGCGTGATTCGATTCTTTTGACGGAGTTTGAGAATACGACGGGCGAAGCGGTGTTCGATCAGACGCTCAAAATGGCACTCGCGTATTCGCTTGCCCAGTCGCCGTTCCTTGATATTGTCCCCGACTCGAAGGTCAGCCAAACGCTAAGGCTCATGGGCCGCAATCCGGAGGAAAGAGTATCAAAGGAATTGGGCGAAGAGATCTGCATGCGGCAGAATCTAAAGGCATTCCTCACCGGTTCGATAACGAAATTTGGCGAGACATACGTTCTGACGCTCGAGGCCATCAACGCCCGGAACAATGAAAGCCTGGGTCGCGAGTTTGAGCAGGTCAACTCGCGCGAGGAGGTGTTGACCGCGCTCACGCGTGCGGCGTCGGGCTTGCGGGAAAGGCTCGGCGAAAGCCTCAGCTCCATCGAGAAATTCAATGTGCCGAGCGAATCGATAACCACGTCTTCGCTCGAGGCTCTAAAGATATTTGTGCTCGGCCGCGAGCAAATTGTGAACGGACGGCAATTCGAGGCGATACCGTTTTACAAGAAGGCGCTTGAGTTGGATCCGAATTTCGCTTTGGCATACACCGAACTTGCCGTCGTCTATCGAAACACTGACCAGTGGAAACTCGCGGCCCAAATGACCGGAAAGGCCTACGAGCTACGCGACGCCGTCAGCGAAAGCGAGAAGCTTCGAATAACTTATTATTTTCACAATTTTGTTAACGGCGAACTGGACAAGGCAATCGATACGCTTGAGCTTTGGCGTAACACGTATCCGAACTTCGTCGTGTCCTATGTCAGTCTTTCCGACTCGATGGAGAGGATCGGACAGAGCGAAAAGGCAGTGGCGTTTGCGCGAGAGGGCATTCGCATCGACCCTAATTACGCGACGATCTACATGAATCTTGTCGAGTCGCTGGTATCCTTGGGGCGCAACGAGGAAGCCAAGGAAACGTGCAAGTTGGCATTCGAGCGAAATTTAGACGGCACCTATTTTCATCTCTTCCCCCTGATGATCTCCTTTATCGAAAATGATCAGACCGCAAGCCAGGACAATCTTCGCTGGTTCGCCGGACGTGACGACGAGCATCTCGCCTTCGACGTGCAGGCTCGGGCGGCGTCGGTCAAAGGGCAGTGGCGAACGGCCCAGGATTTTTCGCGCCGGTCGGTAGATCTTGCAAGCCACACAAACGCGCTCGAAGTCGCGGGCAAATATGCCGCAGAGCAGGCCGTGCGTATCGTGTTTTGGAGTTCGGGTAACGGATTGCCTGAAAAAGATGACGCCACGCTGCGATCGGTCCTGAAAGCGCAGACGAACAAGGCGTTGAGCCTCGAAAAAGGGCAAATGGTAGTCGTCACGATCGCTCTTGCCCTGGCTGTCGCGGGCCAGTCTGATGAGGCGGCCCGTTTGCTTGATGAGTTGTTCGCGGACAGACCGAACGATACGCTTCTAAAACACCTTTGGGCACCGACGATCAAGGCGGCGCTTTGGCTGCAGGCCGGTAAACTCAAAGAGGCTGTGGAGGAGCTTGAGATCACTGAACGTCTCGAGAAGGCCGGTGAGTTCATTCCCCAATACCTTCGCGGCCTCGCACTGTTAAAGCTCAGCAGGAACCAAGCCGCGGCGCGCGAGTTCGACAAGATCTTGAGCAACCGCGGTGAAGCACCGCTCTCCTCTCTTTACCCACTCGCCCAGCTCGGCAAGGCCCGCGCTTTGAAGGATAAGGCCGAATATGAAAAATTCCTCGAGATATGGAAGGATGCCGACAAGGACATGCCCGCCCTAGCCGCCGCCCGCGCCGAGTTCGAAGCTCTCGGCTAACTGTTCATCAGGTCGACAAATCTCGTAAACAAATATTCTGAATCATGCGGCCCAGGGGCGGATTCGGGATGGTATTGGACTGAGAAGATCGGAAGCGTTTTGTGCCTGAGGCCCGCGACGGTTTGGTCGTTGAGATTGATGTGCGTGACCTCGACTTCGGGCGGCAGGCTGTCGGCGTCGACCGCAAAGCCGTGGTTGTGCGAGGTGATCTCGATCTTGCCGGTCGTCAGATCTTTGATCGGCTGGTTGCCGCCGCGGTGGCCGAATTTTAGTTTGTAAGTTTTTCCGCCAAAAGCTTCGCCGATGAGCTGATGGCCGAGGCATATGCCGAACATCGGCGTTTGCGATGCGGCAAGTTTCTTTATCTCTTCGACAACTTCAGTCATCGAGGCCGGGTCGCCCGGGCCGTTCGATAGAAAGATGCCGTCCGGTTTTAGCGCGAGCGCTTTGTCGGCGGTCGTTTCAGACGGCACGACGGTCACGCGGCAGCCGAACTTTGCAAACTCGCGTAGGCTGTTTGTCTTGACGCCGAAATCGTAGGCTACGATGTGAAACTGCTCGCCGTTCGTGGACGGAAAGTCGTAATTTTCATCGACAGTGACGGCACTTGCGAGTTCGCGATTCTGCATCTCGGGCGATGTCAAAACTTTATCGAGCAAAGATTTCGCGTCAGTATCAACCGTCGAGATTCCAGCCCGCATCGCGCCTTTATCGCGTATGTGTCGTACGAGAGCACGCGTGTCGATGTGCTCGATGCCGACGATGTAGTTTTGCTTCAGATATTCTTGCAGCGAGGCGGTCGAGCGAAAATTCGATGCGATGCGGCTTGCTTCGCGAACTACAAAGCCCTCGACCCATGGGCGACGTGATTCGACATCAGTTTCGTTAACGCCGTAATTGCCGATCAGCGGATACGTCATCGCGACGATCTGACCGGCGTAACTCGGGTCGGTCAAGATCTCTTGATAGCCCGACATTGACGTGTTAAAGACCATCTCGCCAAACGCCGTTCCGTCGGCGCCAAACGATTTGCCGACAAATTTCCTGCCGTCTTCGAGAACCAATATCGCTTTCGCCATTGAAAGAATTTTAACGCAAAGTCGCAAAGGGGCAAAGGCGCAAAGAAAAAGCAGTTAGGTAAGCGATGTCGGAGCGGTCTTACATCTAATGCTTTGCGTCTTGGCGGCTTTGCGTTGAAAA
>JANOGL010000365.1:0-2632 GCA_031405985.1 Acidobacteriota bacterium
CGCCCGTTCTCAACCGCTTTCAATATCCCCAAAACCTGAGCCTCGCTGAACTTACTTCGCTTCATTCCCAACCTCCTGTGTTATCTTATCACCGGCCGGAAACTCCACTTTTCATTGGTACTATTTTAGGGGATGCTTACAAGGGATTTGAGTCACGAAATATAGTACGTCCAATAACTCCATCACTATGACCCGATAAGATAAGTGCATATTTTTTTGCCGGCCAATTCTCAGCGGCCCAGCGGACAAAATCTATTATGTAAGCTTTTTCTGTAGGGTGTGTGCGGTATCGAAACCTTTCCTGTGGATGCACATAATTGACGGCGCAATACTCCAACGGTTTGTTACTATTTGCTTCGGTAAAGGAATAATGAGTAGTCCAAACGCTTGGGTAGACACTATCATAGACGGCAACTACATTTAGGCGCTCATCTGAATTTGAAGCCGCCATTGCATTTTTTATCCCAACAAGCTGGGTTGCCATGTCCTCACTGAGGTTATTATCCCCGGCCATGTAAACCATTATTGTCCAGTCTTTTTCCATCGGTTTGATCTCCTTTTAAACAAAATTCGATACAGAGAAAGCAAGTCGTAAATTCTTTGGATTTGAGAGAACATTAACACGGTATTCTCTAAATGCAATAGATTTTTTGCTTTCTTAACTGGTTAATGACTTGTTGGGGCGAATTCTTACAGGATTTGTGAAAGAAAGTTGATGTTTTATTTGATAACGAAGAGGTAATTAAGGTCGGGGGCGTTCCCACTCTTGAGATTTAGGCGGTAATTTCCGAAGGGGAATATTTCTCGCGGCAGGAGCAGACGCAGCTCGGGGCCGGAGGGATTGACGAGTGGGCGGATGTTGTTTTGGCGAAACACTTCGGTTGAGTCACGGAAGATTGTGACGTTATAGGTTGTTGAATTATCGGTTTGAGGCGGCAATGCGATTCGGAACCTGATATTTTCGGTCAGGTCGGTGCCAGAGAGTTCGGTCGCTGAACCCGAAGAGCGAAGATTCGCGGACGCGAGGGTTAACTCGGATAATTTTTTATCAAGGTCGACGGAACTTGGGTTTTGGTTGATTTGTTCATAGCGATGTTGCAATGCGAGAAGCTCGTTGTCTTGTGGTGGACGCAATATGAACCAAACAGAAGTCATTACAACTACTAACGCGAACGAGGCCGCAGCCAGTCTTACGCCCATGCCCAGCGAGCCGAACCACCGGAAAAAGCCTGCGTCTTCACGCGAGTTTGAGTCATCGATTTTAACCGAATTATTTGCATTCTCACCTGCAAGACGCCTCATCAAGGCCGTCATCTCGACGTTTTTTATACGCTCTTCGGTTACGAGATAGTTATTGCGAAAAAGGTGGACGTCCTCCGCTGAAAGCCGACCGTCGAGAAAGTCTTCGATCAGGTTTTCTTCGGCGGAGGCTATTTCAGCGGCGAAGTCGGCGTTTTCAACTACGCGCAGCTCAATTTCGGCCGACGGTTCTTCAGCGAGCGAGCCGAGAAAATAATTCTTATACGTTGATTCGGGCATTAAAAACAACTTACCTAACAGTCAATGACTTTTTTGACCGTTTTCTTACACAATTTTAGTATTTTTCTCTCTCATACATTTTTCCACACAGGGGCGAAGAGCACCTTTAATGCGATGTACCCTCGTGTGCAGAGTGCCCATTGCCATCTCATTCTGGACGGCTATCTCTCGTCTTGCCTCAACTTTTGCTTGTTTATCTTCACTGTAATACTCGATTATGAGTTTTCCGTCCAAAAAATTTAAATCGTTCACACATTGGCGCAGGCAATCAATGGCCATATCTGCGGACAATTTTGCCGACCCGACAAATACGAGATCAAAAACGTCGTTCAATTGAATCGTGCGTCTCTTTTCAGTACGAACATATTCGAGAAATACCTTGTTGGCAAAACCATAAAAAACCGATGTATGGCTTGCACCGGTCATCAAATCAAGATTGTTGATCCGCTTGATCACGCGGTTCATCGATTCGTCGGCGAGTAGTTCAGGTTCGTGACAACCTTTGAGACGAAAATACCGAATGAGGCCGCCGCGTATCTGCTCAAACCGCGCACCGGCCTCGTCGCGGTCTCGTGAGAGCCAGTCGAGCAGTTTGTCAAAGTTCTCTTTGGCTACTTCGTGGTTGATTTTCACTTTTCGATTTATTTATTGCCAGCCCATTATTGTTGGATTTTAGCGCAAAGTCAAAGCCCCGCGAGGCACTAAAACATCGCGAGGCAATAGCAATTGAAAGATCAATAATCGGTCGTTATATTACGACGCGGCTGTTTTTTTTTCTGACTCGCCGCGGATGAAGGTTAGCCATGGGGCCCCGTTGGGGGCGGGGCGGGTGGCGTCGATTATCTTAAAGAATTCGTCTTGAAGAACTTTCGTCATCTCACCGCGCTTTCCTGTGCCGACGGTGATGCGGTCGATAGTGCGGATCGGCGAGATCTCGGCAGCGGTGCCGGTGAAAAAGACCTCGTCGGCGAGATAAAGAGCGGCTCGTTGAATTTGCGTTTCCACTACCTCGATACCGTGCTCGCGAGCAATCTGAATAACTGAATCTCGAGTGATGCCGGGCAAGATCGACGCGCCGAGAGGCGGCGTGATG
>JANOGL010000272.1:0-11774 GCA_031405985.1 Acidobacteriota bacterium
GAAAAGCGGTCGCGTCCGAGCTGGTCGGTCCCGAGCAGACGAATACGCGAAGCGGTGTCGTGAGTTGCATCTACGCCGAACAGGTGAATGTCAGTGCTGAACAGCCCGAGCAATTTGTAAGCGTCGCCTCGGACGAAAAACGACAGTGGAAACTTTTGCGACGTGTCCTGCTCATAACGAGACGAGAGCGCGTCACCGAGTTTGCGGCTGTAGATAAAAGGACGCAGGCTAAAACCGCCGTCGATGTCGACAAAATGAATTGTTGATGCCGGAGCAGACGGTTCGTTACGGGTTTGTTCGCGATAATGGTATGGAGCGATGAATTCGGAAAAAATCGCCAGTAGATACAGCGTCGCTATTAGGGCTAGGCCAAGGTAAAACAAGTGCCGGCGTGGGCGAATATTATTCTCAAATTCGCTCATTAGTAACCGTCGCGTATCCGTTTGTCGTTCATCGCCTGCAGAAATTCGGCGAGCGTGTTGCCAAACCACACGGCCGCGCTGGCGATCAGGACAATGCCCATCACCAGCGGTACGTCGCGTCCACGCACGGCCGTCACCATCAGCGCGCCGATTCCCTGCCAGCCGAGAACCGTTTCGACGATCACCGAACCGCCGAGCAATCCCCCGAGCGAAAGCCCCGCAACCGTCAGGAACGGATTTAGCGAGACGCGAAGTGCGTGGCGCGATACAACCTGCCACTCGCTCAGGCCCTTTGCGCGGGCGAGGCGAATGAAATCTTCCTCCATAACGTCTTTTAGCCCGTGAACAAGCTGCGCAAGAAAGATTGAGATCAGAGGCACGGCCAGCACGATCGAGCCCGCAATCAGTTGAAACCACTGAGTTCCGCCCGCCGATCCACGGGGCAAGATGCTTAGTGACAACAAAAGGGCTAGCAGCGAGAGCACCATTCGGGGCGTCGATGCAGTGAGGAAAATCAGTATCTCGATCACCGTGTCAACAATTTGCTGCCCGCGCATTACGGATAAAATCGCGAGCAGCAGCGAAACAGAAATCGCAAGCGTTAGCGCGATCACACCCATTATCAGCGTATTCAAAAACCGCGAACCAACAAGCGTGCTGACCGGAATTCGAAACGCTATCGACTCGCCAAGATTGCCGGTCGCAGCATTGACGAGCCACGAGCCGTAACGCTCGATCAGCGGACGATCGAGGCCGTAAACTTTGCGTAAGTTTTCGATAGTGCGTTCGGAGATTTGCGGATTGTCTTGCAACACCGACAGCGCGTCCCCGCCAGCTGCCGAAAGCAACACGAATGTGATGGCCGAGACAACCAACAGCATCAACACGCCTTGAATGAGTTTCCGGATTAAAAGATTGAGCATCGTCTCAAGCGACACACACGACAAGAAACATCAACATTCTTCATCATTGGCTATTGATTTGCAAAACGAAAGCAACTAAACTCGGAGACGCCCCACACTTTTCTCTAATCTAAAAACGCGTCAGGACAAAACATGAGAACACAATTTAGAAGTAAGCTCCATGTAAATCTCCTCATCGTCTCGATCCTATTGCTTGCTGGCTGTGGCCAAACTCCGCCGTCGAATTCGCTGCAAGGCGCGGCGGTTGAACCTCGCGTGAACGGCAAACCAGGCGGCAAGATCGTATATCGTCTGACCGCGCCGCCAAAGTCACTTAATTACCTGCTCGCAGCCGACGAGCCGACCTTGGTGGCGGCATTTTTTATGATGACAGGGCGCCTCGTTGATTTCGATCATAGGGCGCAGAAGTTTGTCCCGGGTTTGGCTGAGTCATGGACGACTACGGACGGAAAAACTGTCGATGTAAAACTTCGCGACGGGCTAAAATTTTCCGACGGACACCCGCTGACAACCGACGACGTGATCTTCACGCTCACGGCGATGACCGATGAAAAGGTTAAGTCACCTGTGTTTCATGACGCGATGATGGTTGATGGCAAACCTATCGAAACAAGGAAGATAAGCGACACCGAGATGCAGTTCATCTTTCCGCAGCCAGTCGCGTCGGCCGAAAATTATTTTGTAAATCTTGGCGTGTTGCCGCGTCACATTCTCGAAGCCGAACTGAAAACCGGCAAACTCGCCGAAACATGGAAGATCGATTCGCCCGCAAATAAAATTGTCACGAGTGGGCCGTTCATTGTTTCTGCGGCGACACCCGGCGAAAAAATCGAATTCGCGAGAAACCCAAATTACTACAAAAAAGATTCCGCCGGAACGCAGTTGCCGTACATCGACGCCTTGACGTTCGAGATCGTCGCCGACGCTAACAATACGTTTGCGCGGCTCGGGCAGGGTTCAATCGACATCGCCGACCGAATTCGTACGAATGACTTTTCAGAATTTGCAAAAGGGCAGAGCGACATTCGCGCTTTCGACGCCGGGCCGGGGCTCGGAGTCGACCACATTATTTTTAATCAGAACACGAATGCGCCCGACGGTTCGCCATTGAATAACGTGACAGAACGTACGTGGTTTGCCGATAAAAGATTTCGTGCAGCGATCGCCTCGGCGATTGACCGCGATTCGATTGCAAACATCACTCTGCAAGGTATGGCAACGCCCATTTACGGAATTGTCTCGCCCGGAAATCGAGTGTGGCTGAGCGCGAGTTTGCCAAAGATAAATTATGATCTTAAGTCTGCCGAGCAGCTGCTCGCACAAGGCGGTTTTAAGAGAGGCGGCACGGCCGATGCGCCGGTTCTAACCGACGCGCAAAACAATGCCGTCGAATTTACGCTTTTGGTTCCTGCTGAAAACGAAGCAAGAAAATTGATGGCAGCCATCGTTCAGGAAGATCTGGCAAAGCTCGGCATCAAGCTGCAAGTCGTGCCACTCGAGAACCGGGACGTGCTCGATCGCCTCAACAAGACGTATGATTACGATGCAGTTTTGTTCGGTCTTGCGGTCACCGATATCGAGCCATCATCACTTGCAAGCTTTTTGCTAAGCAGCGGCTCGTCGCACCAGTGGCAGCCGAAGCAAAAATCACCCTCGACCGCGTGGGAAACCCGTGTTGATGAGCTTTTTGCTCAACAGGCGACCGAAAGGGACCCGCAAAAGCGCACCGACCTTTTCTCCGAAATTCAGTCAATATTCAGAGAAGAACTTCCGGTTGTTCCGCTCGTTTCCCGTCACGTAGTCGCTGCGTCACACAAAAGGATCGGCAACTATGCCCCGAGCGGCATAACGCCATACTCGCTGTGGAATGTCGAAGATCTATTTGTCAGATAACCCAAACTGTCTCTCACGACTGCACCATTCAATTCAAAGTATTCCGGTATACAGACTTTTCTGCTCACGTCGGCTAACGTGAATAAAATTGGCCTTCGATTGGCGTCGTAGAGACGTGTTTGGGCGTGTTCCGGAGGGGGAGACGCCCACATTTTCTATTGTATGAATAAAAATGGTAAGCGACCGAACAACTCATCGAAGCAAAAACGCAGCGAGTTTTGAACCGGACCCTTGCATCATTGGCGCGGGCATCGCGGGATTGAACGGCCGCGTGTCTGCTTGCAAAAGAAGGATGCGATGTTACTGTCGCCGATGCGCCTGCCATTACTTCGTTAGGACCGCTTGATCCGAATGTCAAAAAAACTGACAAGAAAAAACTCTGCGCACTCGGCGGCGCTTTTTGATATGTTGTTTTTGCTTATCCGTTGTGAGTCCGCCGCGGCGTGGACATCGTATTTATATTCGAATTCACATTTGAGTTCTTTTTTTTTCTTGTTTCAAATTATCGGTTTATTGTCGTTTCCGTTCGAATCCGGAGTTTTCATCGGCGACGATGTCGGCGTCGAACTCGACACTCACGAATTCGGTCCGACATTGGTGTTGCGATAGTTGGTGTTCTAGGCTGTCGATTGGCAGCCTGCAAAGCTGAGCGTGAGCATCGTTAACCGCATGACACAGCTGTAAATCTCATACTGTCACATCTATTCTCTTTTTATTACTGTGCGAGTAAGGCTGGCCGTCTCGCTCCACACGAGTTACATCTGAGAGATCGTCCGACCAGCCTAACACATCGGAGAAACGCCGCTTCTCTCGGAGAACGTGTGGCGGAAACAGTGCCGCACCTATCAATAATATGCATTTTAGAGTCGGTGAAGTGTATCCTGTAAGACATTGACTTAAAGGGGTTTAGTCCGGATGACATTAGCGGCCGGCAGTTAAATCGCAAAAAAACGCCCCGTGCATTACTGCACGGAGCGTTTCAAAAATAAGGACAACTGAACTTCTATTTTTTCTTAGCTGCTGGCTTTTTCTTTGCCGCAGATTTTTTCTTAGCTGCTGGTTTTTTTGCCGCCGGTTTTTTAGCAGTAGACTTTTTAGCTACTTTCTTTTTTGCCGCTGGCTTTTTCTTAGCTGCTGGTTTTTTTGCTGCAGTCTTCTTTACTACTTTCTTTTTGGCTGCAGGTTTTTTCTTAGCAGCAGCTTTTTTTGCTGCTGGTTTTTTTGTAGCAGCTTTTTTTGCTGCCGGTTTCTTTTTAGTTGGCATTTGGTTAGTTAACCCTCCTGCGAATAACTTTACATTATTTTTGCAAGTACTCGCAACAATTTTTTTGCATTGTAAATAAAAAAATAAAGAGGGGGTTTTCGTTTGCCTGATAAAGTTTTTCGCTCGACTCTTGATTCGATAATTTTTTAATTTTCTTTTTCAACTTATGCCTGACAATTCGTCACGCATTTTAATTACATTTATTCAATTTACTTTTTTATTTTTAAGTTTTACTTCATGGATGAATTAGATGGCCTGCAATTTTTCGTACAGAAGTTATTTGTTTGCCGGGTTACATTTGGATCCGACTTATCGCGTTCTACTAAAAATCACCGTCCGTACAAGAGGAGGTTTAATAAATTTCAAGGTGGAAATTAATGTGCGCGAAAATAATCCGGCAAGACAACAATAGGGGCGTAGCGAGATTCTGAAATGAAACATTCAGATTTTTTGACAATTCTTTATGCAGACAGCGACGAATCTTCGCGGAAGTTGTCACGAACTGGCTGCGGGTCAACGCTCGAAGTTATCTGTTGACGTGCGCAGCCAGCGGTACCGAGGCTCTGACTCGTGTTGAAAAGAAAGCATTCGGGCTTTATTTATTCGACTACTGTCTATCTGATATGACCGCGCCGGAACTTTGCGAACGTGTGCGGGCGATCGACGCTAAACCACCGGTTATTATATTCAGCCCTTTTGATCGTGAAATGGATCTCGAATGGCGATGGCAGCTAAAGCTGCTGATTTTATTATTAAGCCCGAGAGTTTTGGACGGCTCGCAAATATGATAAGAAGTCTGCTCAGTAATAAGCCAAGCCTACGAAGAGGCGGCCACCATCTTCAGCGATGGTCCGCAGCAATAATCTAGCTGCACGAAAGCTATCGCTTTTCAAACCGCTGTCGATCAGTTCTGACGATTTTTTAGTATTTTTACGAAAGAAGCTGAGCGCAGTTCTTCGAACGTAATGCCCGTGCGCGTTATCGCTTCGTCTTCGGTGATCGCTCCGCAGTTGATGGCACGCAAAAAGTAATTAAGCAGGCCTTGACCGGTTGCAGCGTCGTCAAACACATCGCCGACAAGAGTCGCCTGTGCTGCCTTCTCGACAAAATTGCTCAAGCGTTCGCTAGCAGCATCTAATCCTTCGAGAAAAAATGTGTAAACGGCCGCGTATCTCGTCGGCAATTGTGCGGGGTGAAGATCCCAGCCTTGATAAAAAGCATTTGCGAGCGAATGTCGGCAATGTTCGTAATGAAGCTTCCACGCGCGGTGAACGACTTTGTTATTTTCGTCTATCTGCTGTGTCGTGAGATTCTCGGCACGATGCGGTGCGACCGGCATAATATTTGTCGCTCCGTCCGAAAGCCAAACGCCGGTGCCGCCAAAAGCGATCTGCATCATATTCCTCGCAAAATCACACGCCGGATGAAGCATGTCCTGATAAGCAGCCGTTATCGAACAGCTCGCCGTATAGTCATACGTCCCAAAATGTGCGCCTGTGCATCTTCCGCGAGCGGCTTGCAAAAATCGCGGCAGATTTGATGCTCCGTCCGCAGCGATGATCGATTGCGTCGTTTCGATCATCAATTCCATCTTCAGAGAGTTTGCAGCAAGGCCGAGTTTGGGTTCGACTTCGTCAAAAATATCAGCCAGCGTCGCAACTTGTTCGCTGGCGACGATCTTTGGCAGTGTGACGACAAAATTATCGGGCATCCTGCCGTCGGTCGCATCGATGAGCGTCGTCAAAAACAGATCGAGCGTTCGAATGGCCCGCACATGCAGCTCTTCGCTAAAAGTTTTGATGCGAATACCGATGAATGGCGACAGCGTGTTCGCCGCCACGCCGCTTGCGACCTCACGAGCGGCGGCGACTGCGTGGCCATCTTCTTCCGTGTCACTGCGCGTGCCATAACCATCTTCAAAATCAATGCGAAAATCTTCGACGGCTTCGCGAACGAGCTTTTCGCGAACACGCTCGAAAATCGTTTCAGTGAGAATTGATGGCAGATCGAGCAGGTCGGCAAACGTTTTAGCGTCAGCGGCGTACGCCTCAAATGACCGCAAGGCAAGCTGACCGAGCTTCGCCGGAGTGTCGGATTTGAACAAATGAGCTCCGCCGTAAACCGTGTGCACCGGCTGCCTTCGGCCAGTCTCGCCTGGATACCGCTCAGCGAATTGCCGCAGCGACTGACGAAGCGGCTGGGTGATTTCATTTAACTGTTCACTTGAAAGTGTATTGCTCATACTTATCGAGTCAATCGAGCCTCGATCAGGCCGTGCGGTTCATTCGTAGGAACAAAAATTCGGTTATCGTTCGTTTTACCAAACTTTGTCATATCGACGGGAAGGTAATGAATATTTGGTAGCGAGAATGCAATTTCATCAATCTCGCTAAAAGTCGCAAGCACGGCCTCGCCCATCGCGTAAAGCGTGTGCTGCACCGAAAGACTGTCGTGTTCGGCAAAGACATGCAAGATTTTTTCCCTAATCGAATCAAAAACTTCTTCCCCAGCCGAATCCGGGTTGCTATAACGCCAGACTGCCTTGATAGCGGTCGAAAACACTCGGTCGGACATTTCGGGTAAGGTTGTGTAGGCGTCTTTTAGAAAACCGATAAAGCCGGATCTCGTTGTTTTCATGACGATCAGGTCTTCGATGCCCGACTCCAGCGTTTCGCTATCTTGCTTTGCGTCGATCTTGGCAATCCGTGTCTCACCGCTGCCTCCTATAAATGCATGGACGTGTTCTCCATCGTCGAATTTCATCGGCTTCCAGCCATGCTGGTGAATATTAATGACGACACGCTCGACCTGTGGATTTTTACCTAGAAAATGGGTTGCGAGTCTGCGGCCAAAGACCTCAATCTGCTCGATTTCCTCAGTCTCGCCGGCAAGGGCATAGACCGTATTCTTCATCGTGTCGGTTGGCAGGCAAAGACTGTTATCGCCGTCCTTATGAATCGCATCAAAATCGCCTTCGAGTGCGATGTCGATGGTGAGGTTCTGTATCTCATGGCGTTCATTACGGCGGTCTACTTTTAAAAGTCGTACTTTGGATTTGCCGTAATTGTTTTGGAGTATGCGGATTACCATATGTTTAGGTGCCTCTATAAGTGCTGTAACTAAAAGGACTTAGTAACAAGGGCACATGAAAATGCTGCCCAGCATCTTTCACGACGAAAGTGATCGTAACCTGCGGAAAAAAACATTCGTGTTGCCGCATATGAAAATAGTCGCCTGTATCAAACGTAAGCCTGTATCGTCCGGCTGAGAACTCAGTATCGGACGTTATGAGGTTATTGATACGGCCGTCATTGTCTGTCACGCCATTGGCCAACGGCTGCCAACCCGCCTCTTGAGTTTCATGTTCGAGAGTCACGGCGAGCCCGCAAGCAGGCTTACCCGTCGATGTGTCGAGCACGTGTGTTGTAATAGGGGTCATGTTTCTAAAAGCTTGGTCAATCTGATCTCGGTTATTCTTTGCTGCTGCTCGGCAGCGATCTGCAACTCGGTCTGAACAGAATTGTTTAATCTCGCACGACAAAGCGCAAGCATTTCGTCAGCCGTCCTTCCGGTAGCACAGACGATAAATATAAACCCGAATTTATCTTGATACAAGCGATTGGCCTCGGCGAACGAATCGCGAACTTGCCGGTCGGCCTCGTTCATTCCTAACTGTTCGTTCTTTGACCAAACGGCCGAGCGATTATTTTGAGACTCCGAACTTTTCCTTGAACCAATTTTGGGATGGGCGGCAAAGGCCTCAAGGTGTTCCGAGATGGGCAGCGAAAACCAAACGTTCTCCGCAGTTGTGAAGAGATTGTCGAGCATTGGAAACGGCCGTGCCGTGGTCATTGCCTTGGCCCATTCGCGCGATCCGCAACAGTCGAGAAATGCCGCTTCGGCCTTTGCCGTTGAAAGTTCATTCAGCCAGGCTAGTTTCTTGTAAGGTAGAGTGCTCACACGATCCTGCCAAAAAGTCGCAAACGGCTTACGCCGCCGTCGGGAAAAATGTTGAATCGGACGTGCGTAATCGCCGCGATGTCAGCGAGCTCGTCGGCAAACGGATGTCGAGTATGGGCCTGAAGTTTAGACATAGGCAGCAGCTCCCGCCAATCGATTGAACTCAGATCGTTACCTGTGAGAACGCCACCCTCGAGCATACAGCTTTCAGGATAGTTGCCGCGAAAGAACGATGTGTCGATTTCGACGCGCGTGATCGTGCCCTTTGTGCCGAGTCGGACGATACACCAGTCGTGTCCGGGACCGCGACGGCGGCGCGTCTCCCAACCGTCACTCATATCACGCGGAAGACCCGGCATTATCAGATTTTGCCTATGCCCAAAGAACTCATCGCTCGCCGCAATTACATCACCGCCATTCTCAGCCGCCGCCAGATCGATCTCACTGCTCCGGTTACTAAGAGAGTCCCAGTCGGGCTGCACATTGCCGTGTGATCGAAGGCGTGCGATGCCGCCGTCTGGATATATCTTGAAACGCATATGTGTTACGCGCCCTGTGGGCCCAACCTCAAATTTATTTTGCGAATCGCCTTGTAACTCTGACTGCGGCAGTATTTCCTTCCACTCGGTCGCGTCGTTCAACAACTCGGCAACATCCGCATCGCCGTCAACCGCACAGGCCTCGAGCGAGCAATGCGATGGAAAATTACCTTTGAAGTATGCCGTATCAACGACGACGCCTTTTATCTCACCGGGCATTCCGAGACGAACGATGCACCAGTCGAACTTTTCGTCGAGACGGGGCGAACGGCGACGGCGGGTTTCCCAACCGTCCATCCATTTTCCGTCATCGGTATAGAGGCCTTCCTTCCAAACAGGAGCGACGGCGCGAATCAGGTTTTCCTTCGCGGCAAAAAAGTCGTCGTTTGCATACAAAACCGAGCCGCCAAGCTTTTCGGATGCGAGATCGATGAGTTCGGTAAAATCCATATTTTTACTGTATTAGATTACCGAATCGTCCATCTGTAAAGCTGTGATCTTCAAAAACCTTTCGTCCGCCGACGAACGAAGCATCGATTTTGCCGAACAACTCCATTCCCGAATAAGGAGTGAGTTTGTGACGATGTTGAATAAGCTCAGTGATGACGGTAAATCGCTCGTCCGGATTCCAAACGACAATGTCGGCGTCGAAGCCGGCGGCGATTTTGGCTTTGTTCGTATCGAGGCCTGCGAGTTTAGCAGTTTGCTCGGACATCAGGCGTGTAAGATCGGTGAGGTCGTAGCCCCGCGATTTCAAATTCGTCCACATAACCGGTAAACCGAATTGCAGAGCAGAGATACCGCCCCAAGCGTTCATAAAATCACCCGACTCCTGCAATTTGAGCGCCGGTGTGCAGGGCGAATGGTCTGACACGACCATGTCGATCGTGCCGTCGGCGATCGCCGCCCAAAGTTTTTCGCGGTTTTCGCGTTCGCGCACCGGCGGACAGCACTTGAAATGTGTCGCGCCGTCGGCGATCTCCTCGGCAGCAAAAGTCAGATAATGCGGACACGTCTCGGCGGTCATCGGCAAGCCTTCGTCTTTCGCCGCGCGGAGCATCGGCACAGCGTCCGACGACGAAAGATGAACGATGTGAACCCGGGCACCGGTTTCGCGGCAGAGTCGAATCATCATCGCGATCGCTTCGTTCTCAGCTTCACGCGGACGCGACCGTAAGAACGTGTCGTACGCCCGCTCATCATAGCCGGCGAGAGAGATTGCAGCCGCGTCGATCGGCCCCGGCACCTCGGCGTGGACGAGTAAAACTGAACCTAACCGCGCGATCTCGGGCATCGCAGTGTGCAGATCGCTTTCGGTAACGTGCGGAAATTCGTCAACGCCCGAGTGAATCAAAAAACATTTAAAGCCGCGCACGCCTCGTGTCACGAGCGGCGCGAGTTCATTTGTGTTGCCCGGAACAACGCCGCCCCAGAACGCAACATCGACCGAGCATTTGCCTTTCGCCGCCGCAAGCTTTTCTTCAAAACCGGCGAGCGTCGTTGTCGGCGGTATCGAATTCAGCGGCATGTCGACGATCGTCGTAACGCCGCCGGCCGCCGCCGCTCGAGTCGCCGTCTCATAGCCTTCCCACTCAGTGCGGCCGGGTTCGTTTACGTGGACGTGCGCATCGACAATGCCTGGCATTACGACCGAGTCGCCGGCGTCGATCAGTTCGCTGGTACCTACATCGTCCCATTCGCCGATACGCGCGATCCGGCAGTTCGCGATGTGCACCGACGCGGCGCTGATGCCGTCGGGCAATACGACGCGGCGGCTGCGAATCACAGTTTCGATCATCTCAACAAAATAATAGCGCTAAATCCTGCAAGATGCGGCTAAAAGCTGTGTTTATTTGACTTGAGGCGGGGTTTCGCGTAAAACTTTTAGCAGTTTCCGTCCAATTTTATGGCATCGAATTTAGTATCAATAACGCGGCGCGGGTTTGGCGAGACGATGCGAAAAGACGGTTGGTGGATACCGTCGGCGCTGACCTTTCTCGGCTTTGCGGCGTTTTTGGTGTACTCGACGTGGGCGGCGTTTCAGGGCGAGCACTACTCGTTTGGACCGTACTTGTCGCCGATGTATTCGCCGCTCATCTGGGAAGCTGCGGGTCAGCCGCTATCAGGTCACGCATGGCTCGGAGCTTGGCCGTCATGGTTGCCCAGTTCGCTTCTTATTCAACCGATAACGCCTGCGGTTTTGATACTTTGGGCACCGGGCGGATTTCGCTTTACTTGCTATTACTATCGCGGCGCTTATTACAAAGCTTTTTGGGCCGATCCGGTTGCGTGTGCAGTCGGCGAACCTCGCTCGGGCTATCGCGGCGAAAATTGGTTTCCACTGATTTTGCAGAATCTTCATCGATATTTTCTTTACGTCGCGTTGATCTTTATTTTGATCCTCGCTTATGACGCAGTCGCCGCGACGCAATTCAATGACGGCTTTGGAATCGGCGTCGGAACGCTCGTCCTAACAATAAATGTAATTCTGCTCGCCAGCTATACGTTCGGCTGTCACAGCCTGCGGCACCTGATCGGCGGGCGCTGCGATGTAATGTCCGATAAACCTGTCCAGCAAGCCGCCTACAAATGCGTCAGCGGATTCAACCGACGGCATATGCTGTTCGCGTGGCTGTCGCTGTTTTGGGTTGGATTTTCGGATTTTTACGTGCGAATGTGCTCGATGGGTGTTTGGCACGACTATCGTTTCTTTTAACCGCAGAGACGCAGAGACGCGGAGTAAGAAAGCATGATGTTGAGAGTTACTTTGTGC
>JANOGL010000417.1:0-2267 GCA_031405985.1 Acidobacteriota bacterium
GACGGACGTCTGCTTGCCAAGGCGGAAAAGGCAACTGGTGATAAATTCAAAATTTCTACTCGCACTTCAAAGGGTGCGAATGTCTACGCCGTCAACAAACCCTCGGCCGCTGTTTTGAATGCTGTCGACAAGGGCCTCGCCGATCTTTTCGCGGTTGCAAAAAAGAATAACTATCGTAAGCGACTCAATTACAGTGACTACTCGATCTTTATCGGCAAGGCGGATCGGACAAAGGATAGTGCGGGGCAATATTCGCCGGACATCGCGGTTAATGCCGGGCAGTATCGCGGCTCGGTTTACGATCAAGGCGGCTACATTTACGCCGCCGGAATGGTGATCTCAAACGAGCCGGCCGCGTTTGTCTTCGCCGAGCACACAAAGGACTTTAGCCGCATATCGAACATCGTTCGTTATGAGGGCGAGCACATCGTGCTCTATCACAATGATCGCAATCGGTGGTCCGAGACAGCCGATCACAGCAAAGGCGGCGGTCATCCGATATTGCAGTAATCGCTCTATTTCGTGTGTACATAGACGATACGGTCGTAAAAAACTGTGTCGTCAAGCAACCTCATTACAAAATTCGCACTCAAATAACTGTATTTCGTTTTTTTAACCTGATCTCACGTGAATGGCATAGCCATTGCTAGATTGCTTTGCGTCAACGACTGAACGCGAAGCGGAGGTTGTTGATGAAGCATAAAACGTTTGTGCGTCCGACAGTTTTGTTGACGCTAATGATCTTTGCAAATTCGGTTTACTTAATTGCGCAGCATGATTCGACATATCGTCTGCCTGCTGGAACGCGTATCCGTTTGAAGATGGACGTCGAAGTCAGCTCTAGGTTCGCGAGCGTGAATGATACGTTCATCGCATCAGTCGTGACGCCGGTGATAAATAACGAAACCGTCGTCCTGCCCGCGGGTTCTATTATTGAAGGGCGCGTTACAAAAGTAGAGCGAGCCGCTCACGCGGGCCGTGACGGTAAGTTGAACGTCGTATTCGAAAGTCTCAAACTTGCGTACGGCACGCGAAAGATCAACGGCGCGCTAGCGAGCAAAGCGTTCAGCGAACAGTCGTCGAAATTCTTCCTGATAAGTTTTTTGGACCTGATCGCTTTCAGAAAAGGCAGCGAGGCCCGAATAAAAAAAGATCAGGAGTTTGAGATCGAGTTGAAAAAGGAAGTAACTCTACCTGTTTTCGCATATTGATAATTTAAGACAAGTTTGGCCGTTGGCGAGAAACCGTTCGGCCATTTATGGAAGAGCCCGGCGTGAAGGGGAGAGCACGTCGGGCTTTTTCTTTTAGTCAGAACCACCTGCAGTAGCGGGTGGTTTAACGTTAAAAACTTGCTACATTCAACCGCCCACTACCGTAGGCGGTTCTGACTGCGAGCGGCGGCGACCAAAGCTCGAACTTCTGCTGCCAGCGTCGGCGCGTGGTACGGGACGCCATCGCGCAATGTCCATTCGATCCCACCGGTCTTGACGGCCTTGCCATCGCGAATCTCTTCGGTGCCGAGCGGCGAAAGGACTTTGAGGTTTTCGAGCGGATTGCCGTTGACGACAATGAGATCGGCCTTGTAGCCGACACGGATTCGGCCAAGCGAATCTTCTTTACCCAAAATTTTTGCTCCGTTCGATGTCGCGTGTTGAATCACTTTCAGCGGATGAAAGCCGGTTTCTTGATGAAGTTCTAGTTCGCGAATCAGCCCAAAACCGTAAATCTGATAGATAAATCCGGCGTCTTCGCCCGTCCCGATCAAGCCGCCGCGCCGCTCAAATTCATACAGAGCTTTCATCCAGATGCGATAATTCTCTTTCCAGAAGGTTTCATCCGTCGATGACCAGCCGATAAAGTACGAGCCGTGATTGGCCGGATTCGGTTTGAAGTATTCCTCGAGAACGGGATGCAGGTATTCAGCGAACGCCGGGTTCGTCTGTGCCCGTTGCAGATCGCGCGACGCCTCGTATATGACGAGCGTCGGGTCCCAAGCGACGTTTGCTTCGACCATGCCGTCGAGAACCTTCATCAGCTTTTCCGAGTTCGCTTCGCGCCACAAGCGACCCGCGTAGCGAAAGCGGTGAACTTCGTCGTTGTAATTGTAATAAGAAGGAAAATTCTGTCTTCCACTCTCGATCGCAGCGTCCGGCACACCGTACCAGTGCTCGATCGATGTTGTGCCGCCCTTGATGTCGTCCCACGCATTCGTTTCTTCAACACCGACGTGGTGCATGACGCGCATTCCCTGCTTTTTCGCTTCGTCC
>JANOGL010000425.1:0-2482 GCA_031405985.1 Acidobacteriota bacterium
ATGTACTCTTTACTCTATTGCGGTGTGCCGGATGTCAAAGAGTTAGTCAAGGCTTCGCCTTGATTGCGGACGAGGGCGTCCGCGTTCCGGCCGAACCAACCGTTGCGCGCTATGATTCCAAGTCCGATCAGGCAAACAACGGCGCATGCGGACACACCGATAATAACCTTGCGTCGCTTTGACGGCTCGATATTCAGGGACATGCGAATTCTCCTTTTTGATTGATGCGAACACAGGTGTCCGCCTTCCGTAAGCGGCTCGGGAACTAGCGAAGGAAAATTCTCGCGTGAGGATTCGATTCAGGAGTCTCAGCCGCTTGTTTTGCCTATCAAAAAACAATCGCTAAAGCCGATCACTTTTTGATAATGCCAAGGGAAGCGGCTCAAGTTATTCGTAATTAAGGATAGTAGAGACCTTACAAATAATAATGTCAAGCGCGACCTTGCCGCGCTCGACTCAAGCTCTATTTCTGCGGCCTACGGCTGCGGAACAGGTTTTTGTTGTGGGGGTGATTTCTGAGAGATGACTGTTGTCAGTGCTTGTGGTATTTGATTTACGAGGATGTCGCCCTGATTGTCAATGATCTGATCGATCATCTCAAACTTTTCTTTGTCAAAATCTTTTGTCATCAGCACGCCGTCCTTTTCGATGGTCATAGGATAGATACCGAAGAATTGGTTCTTAAAATTCTGGATGAACGACACGTCCTCCGGCGGCAGGACTTTCATCCGTTCGGGATTTGCCGCAGGAATTGTCGCTCCGATCAGCCCGAGCTGTTCTTTTGACTTGTCGACGTACTCGCTGTTCGGGTAATCGGAAACAATTTGCTGAAAATAACGAGCTGCCTGATCGGTTTCTTCCTCGATGAGATAAGTAACAGCAAGTTTGTAAAGCACCTCGTCCATGAATTTGAATTCAGGATACTTGTCGATGATCTCGCGAAAACGCGACTGTGAACCTTTGAGCCCGCCTTTTTTATACTCGACCGACTGCTTGTAGTAAAAATTTGCGATCAGTAGATTATGGAGACCGAGATTGTCCTGAACTTCGTTGAGTCTGATCTTCGCTTCGTTTGCCAAAAGCGGCGACGATTCTTTGCATTGACCAAGCATCGCCTTTAGCTTCGTCTCGGCACGTTTTGCACGTGTGGCGTCGCGGTCGGGTAGCCCTACCTGGCGCATTTCGGCCTCAGCAATTTTGAGAATCACGCGGCACGAAAGCGGATGTGTCGGAAAGAATGTAAGCCAATCCTGATAAGCCGCGGTCGCCTGAATCAACGCACTTGTCGACCCTTCGAGATAGAACGAATCGCCGACAGCTAGTTTCGACATCGGTAAGTAAGGCGAATCTGGATAGGTCGTAATGATCGTCTGAAACAGCAATCGCCCGACGTCGTAATTGCGCTTGCGAACTTCACGTGTCGCTACAATGAAGAGCTCGCGGTCGCGGCCCGGCGAAACGCTGCCGATCAGATCTTCATATTCATCATTTCCGCCGCCGCCGAATATGCCGAGAAACTTTTTCTTTTTCTTTTTCTCGCGAGGTTTCCCGACGGGTGAATCCGGTGCAGCTCGCGCCGTCGCTGTTTCGAGCTGCGCCGTATCAACACGCGCTTGTAACTCAGAGACCACCTGTTCGAGCGAATCGACATCGGAACGCTCGTATTTTTCACCGCGATCTACTTTGCCACGAAGATTATTCACATCACCTTGCAGCCGCGAAACTTCCTTTTCGAGCGAGACAAGCCGTCCAAGAGGCGTGTCGAGTTTCTTTTCGTCGTCCTTTTTTGTCTTGTCGGATTTGTTTTCCTCTTTAATGACGGAAACCGCGCTGTTTAGCGATCTGCGCATGCGGTCGAGTTTTTCGTTCATCACGCTCAACCGCTGCGACGGCGTGCCATCGCCTGGCTTTGCCTGCGAAAATGCCACAGTCGATACGGCCAAAGCGATAAACAATTGAAGAAAAATAACTTTATAAAAACTAGACTTCATAACTTAATCACCGCTAGATCTTTATACCCAAACGGTGCCTTTTTCTAAAAGATTTTTCACAGCGTGCTCAGGATCGCCGCCGCCGAAAACTGCGGAACCAGCGACGACCATTCCAGCTCCTGCTTCGACAATGTCACCGATATTCGTTTCGTCAATGCCGCCGTCGATCTCAATTCCTACAGCTAGACCGCGCTCGTCGATCATATTCTTTAGCCGACGCAGTTTATCGAGCATCGTCGGTACGAACTTTTGACCACCAAAACCCGGATTTACCGACATCAACAGAATAAAATCCGCATATGGCAAAACTTCGGATAAAACATCGAGCGGCGTTCCCGGATTGATCGCGACACCGGCTTTGGCCCCCGTCTCTTTTATCGCGGTCAACGTTCGCTGGAGATGATCGTCAGCTTCAACATGAACCGAAACCATGTCGGCGCCAGCCTTTACAAATTCGACCGCGTAACGTCCAGGTTCGCTGATCATCAGAT
>JANOGL010000427.1:0-6420 GCA_031405985.1 Acidobacteriota bacterium
ATACTTCGCCTTCCAGTTAAAATATGTCGAATCCGAAATCGAATTCTCCCGACAAACTTCCGCCACCGTCCGCCCGTTCTCATCCGCTTTCAATATCCCCAAAACCTGAGCCTCGCTGAACTTACTTCGCTTCATTCCCAACCTCCTGTGTTATCTTATCACCGGCCGGAAACTCCACTTTTCATTGGTACTATTTTAGGGGATGCTTACAACACCACCGAAGCAAATTACGTATTTACTGTAACCCCGAACGCCATACTTGCTGGCAGGGAAATTAGACTAATTGGTGGTCCTCCTGCAGTAGCCTTGTTTCAAAATGGGGCGAGTGCAGGGACTGTTGTCCTTACAGGCCCTTCTTCACTGCCCACTACCGGAGAACAGATGTTTGCTTATATCGGACCGGATCTGGCACCCACCGTTTTTTTAAGTGGCATTCACATGAATGTGGAGTCCGTTTGCGGGATTACCACCTCTGCTGGCTGGGATCCCGCGGCCTGCGTCTTTCCTATTTCCCCGACGAATAATACGTCTATGAAACCCGCAGCATTAACCACAGACGTAAATGCTTTTTGGTCTTCTGTGGAACATGATAACGGCAGGTTTAATCCAGTTAACTGTGGACTCAATCTTTCAACGGCGGCCGCGGTAAGAGCGGCAGTCATTAACCCGGCAAACTGGTTTTTTGAGGATCCGGCTGGGGCAGAGGCTTCATGGTCTCCGAATGGTCCGTTCGCAGGCTGTGCCTTCTTGGGCGTGGCCCCGACGGCAGCAACTGTATCGGTTTCGGGGCGGGTGACGACAGCCAACGGCGGTGCTGTGCGTAACGCGATTGTCGTTCTGACCAACGTGGAGGGCGAATCAAGAAGTGCTCGTACCGGGTCGTTTGGGTATTATCGATTTGGTGACGTGCAGGCCGGCGAGACATACGTTATCAGCGTCAACTCAAAACAATTTCAGTTTTCACCCCGGACGATCAATGTCTCGGATGAACTGACCGATGTGGATTTTGTTGCCGATTCAGGGCAAACCGTCATACGGCAAATGTGGTGAGTTGATACTTTGCTATTTCGTTGTTCCGAAAAACAGTCACCAATAAAATAAGGCGGGCTTTGCAGACCCGCCTTTTTCTGTAAAGTTATCGCCGAAGCGACAAGTTATTCGAAGCCAAGCTGTCTTTGATCGTCCGTTTCCGCCTCGATCTTACCGGCGCGTTTGAAGGTTGTGATGTTTGGCGGCAGATCAACGCCACGGCCTGCGAGTATTTCTTCGACAGTGAGTATTTGGAGTTTGGGATAATCCTTGTTCCAGCCGTCGCTGTGGTAAAAGCCTTCGCTCACGGCCTTTTCGATCATCGGTTTTGTCGGTTCTTCGAGTGTCACGAAGACGCCGATGGCGGCTTTTTGGCTGTTGACGACATCGGCAAGCTCGCGAACCTGACCGACGTTTACGTTACCGCTCTTAACCGACACTATGACCTTCTTTGCCTTGCCGCTGTTGTCGTCAGTGAAGACCATCAGCCCGTCGATGCCGCCGTCGGCGCCTTTTTTGCCTTGTTTCTCGCCCTTCGCCGCGCCTAAGCTTCGGGCGCCGATGAGTGGCAATATCCACCACTGGAAATCGTAACGGTCGGTCGCGGCTAATTCTCTTGCGCCGTCTAAATCCTCGGGCTCGCCGACAACGCGATACGTCGCGGCGTTTGTTATTTCCGGGCTCCCCTCCTTACGAAGGAGGGGTGCGGCTTTAGCCGTGGGGTGGTTTTTTGCTTGATTTCCACTCAACGAAAGAACCACCCTGTCAGCCGAAGCGGCTGCCACCCCTCCTTCGTAAGGAGGGGAGCTTTTTGGTGACTTCTTTGTTCCAACCGGAACCAGCCCAAAGTTGTCCCTCAGCCGCAGCTTCATCAAACCTGTGCTCAGGTGCGTGATGTCGATGCCGATCCATTCACGTTTAAGTTTCTGAGCCGCCGCGATCGTCGTCCCGCAGCCGCAAAAAGGATCGAGAACAACGTCGCCCTCGTTCGACGACGCCTGAACAATGCGTTCGAGAAGCGCGACGGGCTTTTGGGTTGGATAGCCGAGGCGTTCTTGAGCTTGAGAGTTAATGGGAAAGATGTCTGTGATTACGGATGTGACAGGTACGCCGGAACCAATATGCCGTTTCCATTGCGGGAAACCAACTCCACCCTTTTTACCGCGAGGCGTTAAATAAATAAAATCATTCGCGTCTAGAAGGTCAAGCTTTTCTTGAGTTGTAAGTCCTTTGGCGGTTCCTTCATCGACGAGTTGAGCGACAAGGCTCTTGGGAATTGCCCAATGTCTTCCAAAGGCCGATGGATCAAAGCCGCGCCAAGGTTTGCCGGAATCGCCGCCCGTGATTCCCGCGCCTGTAAGATCAGAGAGTCGGTAGGTTCCCCGGGCATCTTCATTGCGATATTTTGTCTTCAGATATGAATCGTCGTATTCCTGATACGTTGGATTCCAAAGGTAATCGTCGGACTTCGAATAAAAGAGTAGTGTGTCGTGAACATCTCCAAATCGCTTCGCCGAACTATGTGCCGTGGTTCGCTTCCACACTACCTCGTTCCTGAAGTTCAGAGCGCCAAAGATCGTATCCAACAGAATCTTTAGGTAAGCCGAAGCGGTCGGGTCGCAGTGCAGGTAGAGCGAGCCGGTCGGTTTTAGGACGCGGTGGAGTTCCTTTAGGCGGACGGCCATCATCACTAGATACGCCATCATCTGGTTGCCGTAGTTGCCCTGGCCGACGATAAAGCCGCGAAAGGCTTCGATCATGCGGCCTACGTCGTCCGGCTCGTTTACCAGTTCGTTATAGGTGAGCTCGGCGGCTCGGTTCCAGTGCCACGTGTCGTCGAACGCCTTTATCTGCGAATCGGCCTCGACGCCGCTCTCGTTTTTGAACAGGACGTTGTAGTTGCGGTTCGAGTTGAACGGCGGGTCGAGATAGATCAGATCGACTGATTCCGTTGCAATATGCTCGCGCAATATCTTCAGATTGTCGCCGTAATAGAGAGTGTTCATTTGTGACAAGCGAAATGTAGCATTATCGTGTTTCCTTCGCAAGAAACGCACGCTGCATACTATCGTTCACTCAACGCTACTGTTCTCTTAGTTAGGTCTTTTCGGCGCGGGTGGAAGTTTAGCGACCGATGCGATGATCTCGTCGCACATTTCGAGCGTGTCGAGGAGCACGCCTTTTTCAGCGGCTTCGGTTGATTTGTCGAGTTCGGTCTTTAAAATGGGGCGGTAGCGTTCGGCAGAGGCGGCGAGAAGGCGTACGGCTTTTGGGAACAGCTCCGAGTAGCCCTTCGGTTTCTTTTCATTCTGATCGAGCACCATCGAGTCGGGGCGTTCGGCGAGGTTGTCGATGTCTTCGATGGCCTTGCGGAGAATGTATTTGATGTCGGCGAACATTTCGAGACGCGTACCCGTTGGCAGCTCGCCCCATTCACCGGACGTTTTTTTTGACGGCTCCGAAACATTAATTCTAAGAACACCGAATCTGCGATCAATCGCATGAGTGAGAATATTCACACGCTGGTCGATCTGCTGCGCGTCGCGGATCAACTCGATCTCGGCGTCGGTGAAGTAGTCGCGCTGGGCGGAGGCGTTCGACGACAGCAAGAAAGTTGCCAATATGAGAAGTGAAATATGAGATATGAGAAATGAAACCAGACTTTTCGAGTCGACACATCTTCTAACATTGTACTGATAACTTCTCATATCTATTTCTCACTTCTCACTTCTCATATCTCCGTTTTGGTTTTCACGACGGTGTCGCCGAACATCGGGTCGATGGCCCGCATGCGTGCGTCGCGAACGAATTTCATCAGAAGACGGACGTAGTCCTCGTAACGCAGAGGCAGCTCGCGGCGGACGGTTTCGAGACGCGGTATAAAACCGCGAAGTGCGATCTCGAGCTTTTTAAATGTATCGAGCACCTTTTTGTTGTTCGTGTTTCGTTTTTCTAGAAAGGTAACGCTGTCGTCCACGAGAGCGTGAAAAACCCCAAGCTCGCGAAACATCGTGTCAAAATCTTTATTCACACTGTGCATTTCTGCCGAGCCGAGCCGCGCGTTCATCATCCGGAGAGCGAGGTTTGTGCGGTCTTTTATATCATCCTCGGCCTCGAGTTTTTGGCGCTCATCTTTCGAAACGATCTTCAACGGCGGCGGCGCGGTGTCGGGCGGATCGTCTTGGGCAGAAATGCAGAAAGCCGAATGTAGAACGCAGAATGAAAGAAGCGTGAGGGAATACAGAAAACGCAGAGAGCGAGTCATGACTTTCAGTTCTCCGTCCTCATTTCTCATTTCTTTTTGATCAGTTTCTGCAACTCAGGCAGACGCAAATTTACCTTATCGACATCGAGTTTGTTTTCGACCGGGTCGGCCAGTTTCAAGTATTGCTGATAGTTTGCCATTGCGTCGATGTGTTCGCCAAGCCGGTCGTGAATAATGCCGAGAAAAAGATAAGCACCGGCGGATTTTGACTGCGAATTTGTCAGCCACTCGAATTCGGACTTTGCCTCGGCGTAACGCTTTAGCTGGAACAACGCCGTGCCGAGATTTGCATGAACGGTTGAGTTGTCGGGAGCGTGTCCGACGAGTTTTCTTAACAGATTGACCGCAGCTTCTAACTGATTCGCCTGAACAAGCGCGGCACCGAAACCGATGGCGTGATCTATATTGTTCGGCTCGGCCTCAGATGCGCGGCGACAGTAATCGAGTGCTCTCGGCGGATCGTCTTTGCGATAAAGTTTACAAAGGCGGCCGAGCAGCCCGACATTTTTAGCATCGGACTCGAGCTGCTTTTCGAGGTCTGCGGCGGAAACAGATTCGTTCGCCTCGATCAGCTTGCGCAAATCGACGGCCTCCTGAGACTGTGCGAGTTTCTTGTTGTTCAGAATCTCGAGTGCGCCTCTGGTCTGGCCATTGCTGAGGTAAATCTTTGCGCGAATCAGCATGACCGATTCGTCATTCGGCGCTATCTTTTCAAGCTGCTTTGTGTCGGCTTCGGCTCTCTGTGTGTCACCTGACGACAAAGCAATCTCAGCAGACTGCATTAGTGCAAATTTGTTTGAAGGTTCAACTGATAAGACTCTATTTATGCTAAAGCGTGAATCTTTCGATAGGCCGAGTGCGTTTTGGAGAGCCGCACGCGCAAGCCAAACGGACGTCGGCGGGTTCGCTTTTGCCGTTATCTCAAGCATTTTTGCGAGCAGCTCTTTTAGCACAGTGTTCGATGCTTTTGTTTTAAGACGCAACTCGGTCATCGCAGCGAGGGCGGGAAAGTTTTGCGCGTCGAGTTCGATGGCTTTGTTCAGGATGCGTTCGGCTTCGTCAAATTTTTTTTGCGAGACGAGCAGCGAACCCAAACTCGATAACGCAAGCGACCAGTCGGGGCGAAGTTCGACGGCCCTGCGCAGCGAAACCTCGGCTCCCGTCTTGTTGCCGAGAGCAAGTTCAGCGACGCCGCGCTGATATGCGGCTTCGGGAAATTCGGGAATTATCTTCAGCGCCTGTTCGTAGAGTTTTATCGCGCCGGCGAGATCGCCCTTTTCGTGCAAGTCCTGACCTTGATTGAAGATCGCGACTGCGTCCGGCGGGTCATCACTGTCTTGCGCTCTCAGTTCCGCGGTGAAAAGAGAAAATGCCGTGATGAAAATCACAATCGCACCGAGGCGCCGATGGTCAAAATGTAAAACGCGTAAATCGAAGCTCATCGAATTTGTCCGTACATAAATGTTAGCGCCCTACGCGCGCAAACGTCTATAAAATTTTTTGCTCAATGATTTGCGTTCGATTCTTTTTCTAAGTTAAGATTTCCGTTTGTAACGCAAAACTCTGATCAGACTTTCCCGATCTATAATGGAATTATCTATACAAACTGCGTTTTCCGAAATACTACCAGACGACAGTTTATTGACGCAGTCTCAGATGCGTGTAGTTAAGCTATTGTTGGATAATATATAAGAATTAAATCTGGAGATTGAGAAAAAAATGGCAAATCCGATGGCCGATGAAATGCGGCGGTTCAAGGGCAGTGACGAGAAGAATCCGTTCGAGGCGATGAGCGAGCGTTTTGACCGCGCGGCGAAACTGCTCAATCTTGAAGAAGATCTTTACGCTGTTATGCGTGTGCCGAGCCGCGAGATAAAGGTCTATGTTCCGGTTCGCATGGATACCGGCCACATACAGGTGTTCGAGGGCTATCGCGTTCAACACAACTTTGCTCGCGGGCCGGCGAAGGGCGGCATTCGATACGCGCCCGACGTCTCGCTCGATGAGGTGAAGGCGCTTTCGGCGTGGATGACCTGGAAATGCGCCGTCGTGAATGTGCCGTTCGGCGGCGGCAAAGGCGGGATTATCTGCGATCCGCATCAAATGTCGATCGGCGAACTCGAACG
>JANOGL010000432.1:0-4462 GCA_031405985.1 Acidobacteriota bacterium
ACTCGGTTTCAAGCTTTCTGACGAAGATCGCAGTAAAACATTCATCGAAATGAGCGGCCGCAAAGGCCTCGGAGTTAAGGCCGATGATCTGATCGACCGTCTTGAGGCCAATGCTCTTGCCGAAGTCGAATCGCGACATCCGGACGCACTCGCTGACGAAAAGAATCGCATTGCGAATCAGCTCGCTGTCGGAGCGCTGCGTTACTTTTTGCTTAAGTTTACGCGCAACACGGTCATCGTTTTTGATTTTAAAGAAGCTCTCTCGTTCGAAGGGGAGACCGGCTGTTTTTGTCAGGACTCAGCGGTTCGGGCAAATTCGATATTTCGCAAACTCGCCGACAAAGACAGTCTCGACGAGTGCCGCAAACGCATCGCCGATCACGCAGCCGTTGATGCAATTCTATCAACCGAAACCGGCAGCGACATCTGGTCTATGGCGACCCTCGCTTCGCGACTGGACGAAACCGTCGCACAAGCAGCGTCCGCGAACGAGCCCGCAATTCTAGCGAAATACACGTTTAATCTTGCAAAGGCGTTTAACCTTTTCTATCACAATCACAAAATCATCGCCGAGCCTGACGACATCAAGCGCTCAGTGCTGGTCGTCGTCGCCGACATTGCTCGCCGATCTTTGACAGCTGCGCTCGACACGCTTGGGATCGAAGTGCCGGGGAAGATGTAATTTGACAACCGCGCGACTTTTTGGTTTTAATGATTTTAATGGATAGATTGTCGACGATCTCAAACGCAGTAGGCAACAGCAACCTTTGGCGGTGGCAAGTTGCAGCGCGCGTGAGATCTCGAGTTAAATAGTTTTCTATTTCAAACTTTTTTCTTTACCCTAACGCCGCTTGAGACCAAACTCAGGCGGCGTTTTTTATTTGTGAGCATGACAGTGAGTCAAACTAAAAACAGCGTTCATGTTATTCCGGTCGTCGAAACTTTGCAGGCCGATATGTTGACGCCGCTTGCCGTCTACTTGAAGCTCTCTGCGAACTCACAAAACTCATTCTTGCTCGAATCTGTCGAGGGCGGCACGAGCCTCGCGCGTTATTCATTTATCGGCGCCGATCCGTACAAAATTACAATTGGCGGCAAAGATGAGTTTGAAAACTTACGAACACACTTCTGCGAGTATATAGCCACGCCAGACGCTGAGCTCCCGTCTTTTATCGGTGGAGCGATCGGTTATCTGAGTTTCGAGTGTTGCGAATGGCTTGAGCCATCACGAAAAACAAATAGTGACGCGGGCGAATGCGGGTTTATGTTTTTCAGATCGATCGTTGCGTTTGACCACGCGCGTCAGTTGGTGAAGATCATCTCATTGGCTATTGGCGACGGAGCGAGTAGTCAAAGAAACACCCTCATTGAAGAAGCTAAAGTTCGTAATGCGGAGATTAGAAAAAAACTTGAAAGCGATTCGATTGTGCGCCCGACAAACCTCGTTAAAGAAAAGTGCGAAGCTGTCTCAAATTGGAAGCGAGACGATTTTGAATCAGCCGTCGCGTCGATCAAAGACCTCATCAATGCCGGCGAATGTTATCAAGCCGTTCTATCACAATGTTTTACACGTCGCACAGATGCTACGCCGATCGCAATTTATCGCGCGCTTCGCTCGCTAAATCCCTCGCCATATATGTTTCTGCTTCAGTTCGAGCATAAGGCGATCGTCGGAGCTTCGCCTGAGATGTTAGTGCGATACAAAGGAGATAAACTTGAGTATCGCCCGATAGCGGGAACGCGTGCGCGAGGCAGAACGAGCGAAGAAGACGAATCTCTCGCGGAGGAAATGTGCAACGATAAAAAAGAAATCGCCGAACACATGATGCTTGTCGATCTTGGCCGCAACGACCTCGGACGCATCGCCGAATTCGGCAGCGTGAAAGTCGAGACATTGATGGCGGTCGAAAAATACTCGCACGTGCAGCACCTGGTCAGCTCGCTCACGGCAAAACTTGCGACAGGCAAAGATCGTTTCGACGCTCTCGCCGCGTGCTTTCCTGCGGGGACGGTCTCGGGCGCGCCGAAAGTTCGCGCGATCGAGACAATACGCGACATCGAGCCAACTTCGCGTGGTGTTTATGCCGGCGCGGTCGGTTATTTTGATTACACGGGCAATATGGATACGTGCATTGCGATCCGCACCCTTGTACTCGAAAACGGCGTCGCAAAAATTCAGGCCGGTGCCGGAATTGTCGCTGACTCAGTTCCTGTAAATGAATTCGATGAAACGGTTAACAAGGCGAAAGTGCTGATGCGAGCCGTCGATATTGCCGAGAGCGGTGAATTTTGAAGTGAACGATCGATTTTTACATAAATATATAAGTGAGTTTCGTTCGGGACGCCACGTGGTACCTGACGACGCCGAAGGATTGTTTGACGCGCTGATCACGAGCAAGGATGTAAAACTGATCGCCGATCTGGTCGCTGCCTGGAATAACAAAGCTACAACAACCGATGAGCTTTTTTTATTTGCCTCGATCATGCGGCGGCGAATGAAGCGCATAGATATGAGCGATAACGCGAGCGTTGACATTGTCGGCACAGGCGGCAGTCGGGCAAAAACATTCAATGTTTCGACCGCCGCAGCGTTTGTTATCAGCGGCGCCGGCGTTCCTATCGCAAAACACGGCAATCGCTCTGTGACCAGCAAATCCGGCAGCTTCGACTGTCTTTCACTGCTCGGTATCAACGCGGACATCGATCTGCGCGTTACGCAGCAATGTTTTGACGACCTCGGAATTTGCTTTATGTTCGCGCCGCGATTTCACGCCCTTTCGTCGACACTCGCTGAGGCGCGTCGCTCGCTTCGGGCGCCGAGCGTTTTCAATAACCTTGGTCCGCTGTGCAATCCGGCATCAGCGCCGCATCAAGTGATCGGTGTTTGGAACACCGACTTAATAAACAAAACGGCGACCGCACTCGCCCGCCTCGGCACAAAACGTTCGTGGATCGTGCATGGCGACGGCGGTCTCGACGAGATCGCGCTAATTGGAGAAACGCTAGTTGCCGAGATTTGCGAACAAAGTATTCAGACGTTCACAATTACGGCGAAAGATTTTGGCATTGATAAATTCGCGGGCAATCTATCTAATTGCACCGCGACCGAGAGCGCGAATTTGATCAAAGAGATTCTGAACAACATGCACAAAGGCGAGGACGATGAAAAACTCGTGCTCATCAATGCTGCCGCCGCCATTTACATTGCGGCGAGGGCGAGCAGCCTGCGAAGTGCGTATTCGATCGCTGAAGAGAGCCTTCGTTCCGGCGCCGCGATGGAGACGCTGACAAAGCTGGTGGAGTTGACGAAACAATGACCTTTCTCGACAAAATCATTGCTGCAAACCGCAAAAGTGTTGCTCCACAACTCAGCGAGAACGACGCTGAGGCGCTGCGCCAACGGGCGTTGCAGCGTCGCGAGATGATGAAAGCTCACCGTCTACGTGATGCTTTGAATCATATTGATCGCACGAATATCATCGCTGAGATCAAACGAGCGTCGCCGTCGAAAGGTGCTATTAACGACATTATCGACGTCGTCGACGTCGCAAGAGCATATTCGGCCGGCGGTGCGGCGACGATCTCGGTTCTTACGGAGACGGAATATTTCAAAGGGTCACTCGATGATCTTCGGGAAGTGCGTGCGGCTGTTGAACTGCCGATATTGCGAAAGGATTTTATTGTCGATGAATTTCAGATCTACGAGTCGGCGGCGTACGGAGCCGATGCAATCTTGCTGATAGTGGCAGCTTTAACCGATGTTGAGTTGAGAAACTTTCTTCTCGTCGCTCGCGACGAGCTGCAAATGGATGCGATCGTCGAAGTACATAACGCCGCCGAACTTTCACGTGCAGTAAACGTCGGAGCCGACATCATCGGCGTAAACAATCGGGATCTGCATTCGCTAGACGTGTCGCTTCGTCCATCGCGTGATCTGATAAAGTATCGCCCGCCCGAAGCACTGATGATTGCGGAGAGCGGAATCACAAATCGCAAAGAGATCGATGAACTGCGACATTTAGGTTATGACGCCTTTTTGATCGGCGAAACGTTGATGCGAGCCGACGACATAGAAGGCGAGTTGAAACGACTAAATGGGGTGAAATGACGGCGAAGGTAAAAATCTGCGGGATTACAAATCTCAGCGACGCGATTCATGCGGTCGATTGCGGGGCGGACGCCCTCGGGTTTAATTTCTATCGACAGAGCCAGCGTTTTGTAACTTCCGAATCGGTTTCTGAGATCGTAAGAGATTTGCCGCAGAGTGTCGTAAAGGTAGGTGTGTTTGTAAACGAAAGAATCGAGCAGATCGCAAAAATTGCCGCCGAAACAAAGTTCGATTACATTCAGCTGCATGGCGAAGAGTCGCCGGAGTTTGTCGATGAGCTTAGGTTGAATTTGGGCCTGCCGATCATTAAGGCGTTTCGCGTTTCGTCCAAACAGGTTGCTGATGAAATCGCCG
>JANOGL010000279.1:0-8168 GCA_031405985.1 Acidobacteriota bacterium
GCAAGCGAACCAAGGACTGCGTCCGCGGCGGCGTGCATTAACACATCCGCGTCTGAGTGCCCTTCTGCGCCGAGATCGGAATCTATCGTCACGCCGCCGATGATCAGCGGCCTGCCCGGGACAAGCCTGTGAATGTCAGTGCCAAAACCTATTCGATACATGTGTGTTTCTCGTTTCTAGTTTTTAGTTAAAAGAGCCTCAGCAAAAACCAGATCTTCGGGCCGCGTGATCTTGATATTTCGCGAACTGCCTTCGACAAAAGCGATCGGATGACCAAGCTTTTCGACGAGATAACATTCGTCGGTCACGGCTTCGTTTAGATCGCTTTGCTCAAATGCGCGTTTTAGAACTTCAAATTTGAACGCCTGCGGCGTCAAGGCCCGCCTCAGTTTATCACGGTCAAGTGTGGCGACAATTTCATCACCGCGAATTGACTTTATCGTGTCAGTAGCCGGTGCGACTAGGCACGCAGCCCCAGTTTCCTCGGCTTTCGAAACACATGCGTCAATCTCGTGAACTGTAACGAGCGGTCTTGCTCCGTCGTGAACTGCGACGATATCGCCGACTTGAGCATCGAGCGAATTCAGTCCGTTTCTCACAGATTCTGCCCGTGTCGAGCCCCCGGTGACGACCGACCTTAGTTTCGTAATTTCAGATTTGAGATTTGAATCTTCAAAACGTTCACGGCCTTCGTCGGAGAGAACCAGCACGATCTCGTCTATGCAATCGCACGACTCAAATTTTTGCAATGTGTGAAATATTAACGGCTTGCCGAGGAGCGGGACAAATTGTTTTGGCGTGTCGGAATTAAATCTCTCGCCGGTTCCGGCGGCGACAATGATGGCGGTATTCATTGGCAGTGAATAGTGAATAGCGAACAGTGAATAGGAAAAAACATGATTAAACTTCCGCCTGCCATTTACTATTTACGATTTACAATTCACCAACTATTCGATCTCTTCAATGATAGTGGTTTGTCGCAGCTCGCGAGTTGCACGTCTGAAGCCGAGCGAACGCGAGTCGTGGATGTTGTACGAACTGTCACCGTTGACTTCTTCTTTCTCTTCCCACAGACGACCAAATATCATTTTGCCGGCAGTCGTTTGCAGAACGCTCGTAACGGCAATGTCGGCGGTTTTGCCGATCAGGCGGCGCGCATTGTCAATTACGACCATGGTTCCGTCGTCAAGGTACGCAACACCCTGATTGAATTCTTTGCCTTCTTTGAGAATAAAGACACGCATCGCCTCGCCGGGCAAGACGACGGGTTTGAGCGCGTTGGCAAGCTCGTTGATGTTGAGAACTTCGACGCCGCGAAGCTGCGAGACTTTGTTGAGGTTAAAATCGTTTGTGATTATCACGGCGTCGAGCTGTTGGCCAAGTTCGATCAGCTTAAGATCGACTTCCTTCACATTCGGAAAATCGGTTTCGACGATCTGAATGTCGAGCTTGCTGTTATTGCGAAGGCGCTGCAGCATATCGAGTCCGCGACGGCCACGTTGGCGCTTCGAAGAATCGGCCGAGTCCGCAACGTGTTGTAGTTCAGCAAGAATAAAGCTTGGTATTATCAGCGCACCGCCGAGAAACCCGGTTTCGGCAACGTCGGCAATGCGTCCGTCGATGATGACTGACGTGTCGAGAATTTTGTAATCAAGTTTTAAGTTCTTCTCGCTAAAGAGTCCGCCGAGCACCGAAAGATCGAGATAGTCGCCCTTCGCCGCACCGACCATCAGCCCGACATATCCCATAAAGAAAGCGAGCGAGATCGTCAGGAATGTTTGCATCTCGGCCGAGACAGCAGCTTCTTTTTGAATCGAAATTAGAACGCCGATTAGAAAGGCGCCGATAATCCCCATGATCGAGCCGACAGCCGCGCCGATCAATGTCTTCAAACTTGCACGATGAACGCGCATTTCAAAACCGATGATGAGAACTGCGATGATCGCGCCGAGCAATGCTGATAGCACGCGTCGCGACTCTTCGCTGCCGAGATTGCCGAGCCCGAACCGCTGCGTCCGCTCAAACGGATTTAGCAGGTAGCCGAGCAAGATCAGCAACCCAACAAACGCAACCCTCAATATTAGGACATCGGTTTTCATCGCACGAAGATATTAGCACGAAATGCTAATTGCTATTAAATGGCGAAAGCGAAGTCATTTCCGCATTACTGTGCGGGGATGATCGAGTTGACGGTGGTAAATGTTTGCGGGCGTTTTGAGCGGACTTTTAGACGCGGAGATGCGCCGTTTGTCGTGGTCGATGCATCTGATCTAAATGTGACATTGTAGGCGGTGCGGAGTTGAACGACGATGTCTTGGTATGCCCGTTGAATCTGCGCAATGTCGGTAATCGGATAATAAACGCCGCCCGAAACGCGAGCCAAGCGTTCGCCTTCGCCCTCGGCCTTCACTGACAGCGACATATATTTGCGACGCACGGGATCGATGTCGGCGTCGGAGTTTGCGGCAGCAACCGCGAGCAGGCCTGACGGAACATACAGCGGGTAGAGCAGCGCCCCGCTCTCCTGAATCGAGCCCATCAAGGACTCGAAGGCGAGAAAGGAACGGTTGTCGTCGCCGTCCGTGAGAATCACGATCGCCGTTCGTTCGCCCTTCATCGGACGCAACGTGTCGGCGACGGCGTACGCAAGCGCGTCGTAATATGCAGTGCCCCCGCCGGCATCGAACGTGTCGAGACTCTTAGAAAGTTTCTGCTTGTCGGTCGTGAATGGCGAGAGAACTTTCACGTCTTCGTTAAACATCACGATCGACACGCGGTCGCGGTCATCGACCGTATCGACAAAGTTTCGTGCAGCCTTGCGAATAAAATTCACGTAATTCTCAACGCTGCCCGAGACGTCGAGCAACAGTACGAGATTGAATGGCGCCGTCGAGCGAGTCACGCCGACGACCTCGCGCGCCGTGCCGCTCTCGGTCACCTCGAAATCTTCGGCGGTGAGATCGTCGATGGCGCGATTCTTGAGATCAGTAACACGCACGAGTGCAGTCTTCATCTCTGCGTTTAGCATCTCGGGCCGTGCACCTTTTGTAGTAAATGAGGGCTGGCGGGTGATCGGCGGCAATGTCCGTGCGTAATCGCCGAAATATTTAGGACTTGCTCGCCTGATTGCCTCCATCAATAACGAATCGCCGCTGCGAACGATCGATTTTGCTGCGTTCGTGAGCGGACGCTCGCGCAGATCGCTCATCACTTCGTTCGGCGAAACATTTAGCAAAATAATTCCGCGGGCGGTGGTCAAGTTTAGGCTAACCGAATTTGAAACTTCAGAGGACACACTCCCCGCCGGTCGTGTTTCCGCCTTTCGTCCCTTTATCTCGAACCGTCCGGCGGCTTTTTCTTTTACATCGGCGATGTCGAAATCAGCAAGGTAGCGCGGCCGCGATTCGGTCCAGAAAAAATTGTAAGTGAGGTCTTCGGCCGGGACATCGACGGCGACCGTGCCCGTTTCGGTCTTTGCGATCACGGACGCGAAGTTGCCCATCGCTTCAACGCCGCCGGCGGCGGTTTCGACCTTTATGCTAGTGCGTTCGGGCAAAGTGAGATTCAGGTCAATACGCTTCTTGGCGTCCACGGCCGCGACCGTGATCAGCGTGCGGCCACGGGCGCTCGTTATTTTTATCTCGGCATCGCTCACACCTTTTGGCGACGTCGCGGTCAGGCTGCCGATTTTTGTACCGTCAGTCGAGGATTCAGCTTTTGCAAGCACGCGGCCCGAACGATTTACGATCTCGAACGCATTACCGCTAACCTCGCGCACCACGTCCTGCGCGGTTGTATTGAACCACAACAAACCAACGAAACAAATTGTAGATAAACTCTTTGCCAAGAACTGCATAGGCTAGGGTTTGCTTGGTATTCGCCCCGACTGTATTAGGCGCTGGCGGACTCGTTCCTGCCACTTTTTCCTCGGACGCCCGTCGTCTTCGAATCGGTCGATGAGATCGTTCATCGATTCGCCGCCTGCAAGCCGGGTTTTCAAATACAGCAACGCTACAATAATAGCAGAAAACGAGAGCACGATAATTTGAATCGGCAGCCAGATGAATTGAATTAGCGATTCGAGCGCCGTGTGTTTAACTCGCGACTGCATGTCCATGTCCTTGCCTTTAACCTTGACTGTGCGGTTTGGGCCATATGGGCCAAAGCTGATGGTCACATCCCTGTCTTTTTCTTCCGCGGCGGCGCCCGTGTTCTCTTCATTCTCTGTCGGCGCGGCGGCAATCGGCGAACCGGACGGTGTTTGAGCGTTTTCTGGTTGCTGTTCGACGGTGGAATTAACTTTCTGCACACCGCTTTCGACGCCTTTGGCAGCGAGATTTACGATCGCCGAGACGGAGCCGGCAATGATCGCCGGTATGAAAAACATAATAAAAGCAGCACCGGTAGCTGTCGCGAGCGAACGTTTTACAAGCTGTCTTGAACGTTTCAGTGCCGGGCGACCGCGCAGATTTTCCATCATCACGACCGGAGCGACAAGCATCCAAAGCACCGTGAATACCAAAAAACCGACGCCGCACGTTACGACGCCGAGCACAAATGTCAACACGGTGGTAATAAGACCCGTGCCAAAGAATGTCTTCCACTTTTTGCGCGTTTCCCTGAGTGCGGGCCGCAGACGAACCGGGCGCAGTGGTATCGCAAGATGCTGCGTGACGATCCACGCGATCGTTCCGCTGTTCAAATAACTACAGAATATGCTCGCCCCGGTTAGCGCAAAACCAGTCATACCGATCAGGACGTTTGCAGTGGTATCTTCAATGACTTCGCTGACTTTTAGAAAAGAAAATACGATCATCGCCAGCGTCAAGACGGCGATCGGGATAAAGAAAAAAGCGGTCAGCGCTAGAAATTTCGGCAGATGCTCGCTATAGATCACAAGTGAACGGCGAAGCAGCCCCCAAATTCCCTCCGAACGTGCACGAAGTAAGCTCGCAAACGCCTCGGCGTTCGGAGGGCGTTCCTCAGGATTTTTCGATAGCGCCGAGTGGATCGCGCGCTTCATCTTCTTGCGCGCGCTTTTTGCGGCGAGCGGCGGAATCTCCTGCGTCTGATGCGCATCCATCACGGTTTTGAAGTCGCCCTCGAACGGCGGATGGCCCGACAACATCTGATACGCGATCACACCGAGGCTGTAGATGTCGGAGCGCGCGTCGAGGTGTTCGCCGCGACACTGTTCCGGCGACATGTAAAGCGGAGTTCCGAGTACGGCTCCAACACGCGTCAGTTCGCCCGAACTCGCCGATCCATACAGCGAGCGGCCCGTCGTAGGCGTCATTGACGAGGAGTCTTTCTCGTCCGACCTTTCGTCCAAAACCCGCGTTCCGATCGTGTCCTGATAGTCGCCCGAAATGTCACCGTCGTTAAGTATCGCCGTCTGGCTTTCGCTCATGATCGGTTCGAGCGAGATCGTACCGGCCTCAGGAATTAAAGCCGCTTGCTCAACAGCAATCGATTGTGAAATTCGCGTCTCAGATTCCCCACCGACCTGCGTAGCCGATCCGTCGGGCGCAAACGTCGTCCCGGCTCCTGCCACCAGTGTCGGCGCGGCAGAAAGGGAGGCCGGAAATTCTTTACTCGACATCATGTCGTGCTCCTCGAGCTTCGCGATACCGTAGTCGAGCACTTTCACCGTGTAACCGCCGCGCTGATTCGGTTCGAGCCAGATGTTGTCGGGTTTGAGATCACGGTGAATGATGCCTTGCAAATGTGCCTCGTGTACGGCGGAACAAACCTGATCAAGAATATCGAGCGTCCAGCTGACGGGCAGATTGTGCTCTTCGTCGAGTATCTCGCCGAGCGTGCAGCCGTCCAAATATTCCATGACGAGATAAGCGACTTCGCCGTCCTCTGTGCGCGAAAAACCAAAATCCGTTACATTTACCACGTTTGGGTGGCGCAACCTTCCCGCCGCTCGGGCTTCGCGCCTGAAACGCTCGACGAACTCGGTCCGCTGCATGTATTGCGGCGCGATGATCTTCACCGCGACAGGCCGCTCAGTGCCTAGGTGCGTCGCAAGATACACGGTGCCCATGCCGCCGCGACCAAGCTCGCGAATCATCTGATACTTGCCGTCGAGCGTCTGACCTGTGAAATCAAGCTGGTCCATCTGTTAATGCTATCTAACGAGGAATTAAAATAATTTGCAAGTAAATACGGCTCGAAAAGCAGTTTAGTTCTAGTGCCCGAAACTCGCGATTCGGTCCTTTATGCTATACTTCCCTACAATTTCCAAAAGGAGCGATTTGTATGGTCAGTGTTCTCGGCAGGTATTCAACTTACGCATACGCGATCTTCCGCATCGTTTTTGGCTTTATGTTCATGCTGCACGGTACGCAGAAGATGTTTGCGTGGCCACCAAGCGAGCGGGCAGGTGGTGAATTAGCCGGCCTCGTACTAGTCGCCGCGATCATCGAACTCGTCGGCGGATTCATGATAATGGTCGGGCTTTTTGCAAGCTTCGCGGCGTTTTTGTCGAGCGGGACGATGGCGGTGGCCTACTTTATGGCTCACCAAGGGCGCGGCGCCCTGCCGATACAGAATCAGGGCGAATTGGCAGTCGTATATTGCTTCGCATTTCTGTACATCGCGGCTCGCGGCTCGGGCGTGTGGAGCGCGGACGGGTTGTTTCGAAGCAGCTCGAAAACAAATGGCGGCTAAGTTCGTTGCAGGAGATTATGATGAAAAAATTATTTATTTTGATCGCGTCGATCGCGTTGTTCAGCATCGCGGCATTTAGTCAGACGGCTCCCGTCGCACCTACTACCACGCTAAAAGTTGGTGACACGGCGCCGGATTTCACGCTGACTGACACAACAGGAAAGCCCGTGAAACTCAGTGACTTTCGAGGTAAAAAGAATGTCGTGCTCGCCTTTTACGTGCTCGCTTTCTCCGGCGGCTGAACGAAGGAAATGCAAGCGTATCAGGCTGATATCGCAAAATTCGACGCATCAGAAACACAAATATTCGGTATCTCGATGGACAGCTTCGCCGCTAATAAGCGTTTCGCCGAAGACATCAAAGTCACGTTCCCGCTGCTCAGCGACTGGAAACGCGTGACTACAAAAGAGTACGGCTTATTCAACGAAACGACCGGCTACGGCGCGCGCGCGACATTCGTGGTAGATAAAGAAGGAAAGATCCAGCATGTCGAGGTCGGCCGCACTGCGATCGACCCAACCGGCGCGTATCAAGTCTGCGATCTGATACAGAAACGTAAAGCGGACGCGATGAAGAAGCCATGAGTTGTTAGTCGACTCTGCAACTTTCACGCAACTTTACCAGCCTGCTTGCAGGCGAATAATGTTAGCTACACATGAAACCGCAGGTGAAATGTGTAGTCAGGTCAGTAAAGGAATCGAGCCTGTTCACAGGCGACAGAGTATTAGGTTAGCTCTATCGCCTGTAAACAGGCTCAAATCATGTTTTGCCGCCCACCCCACGTTCCGCTTCGCTCCACATGGGGCTAACTTTATTTCGCTGCTTCGCAGCTAACCAGTCATATCTTCCGTATCCAACTCAACGGCCTTTAGTTGATCGCCGTCACTCATCAGCATCTCGATGCGCCGCTCGGCGTTTGTCAGGCGTTCGCGGCAATTTCGCGAAAGTTTAACGCCGTCTTCGAACAGTTTGAGGCTTTCTTCGAGCGGCAGATCGCCGGCTTCGAGTTTGGCGACAATCTTCTCCAGTTCGTCGAGTGACTTTTCGAATGACTTTTCCATATCAGGATTCTAACGCAGAGGCCGCAAAGATCGCAGAGCGAAACTTACTTAACTCTGCGGGCTCAGCCTTCTCTGCGTTTAAGTAAACTCACCAAACCAATTCGCCGGCCTGTCGCAGAATTTCGGCGAGCTTGCCGACGCCGAGACGGTCGGCGACTTCGTCGGTCACGCCCTCTGTCGCGATCTCGATTATCTGCTGGCCGATAGAGCGCGCGATGTCCGTGGCAAGCTGTTCGTCACGGATACCGACGACCTTCCAACGCTCGCCGCTTTTGCGCATTATCAACACAAAAGGCCGCGACGTTTTGCTCTTCACGGTCGCTGTGTCGCCGCTAATTCCGACATCCAAATATCTGTCGGCACCGAGCACCATCGTAAAAAATGGCACGTCGCCGAACTGCTCCGTTCTGTCACGAATAACCAGCGCTA
>JANOGL010000488.1:0-2398 GCA_031405985.1 Acidobacteriota bacterium
ACTATTTCTTTTGGAGAAACGCCTTGGGACGAGCGAAAGACGGGCTCGGGCATCGTCCATTGTTCCGACGGCCGAGCCGTTTCATCGATTTTTTGTTCTTTTCGTTTCGCTTCGTCGCTCATAGCAGAGAGCTCTTGCACGCTCGTTCACACTAGCGTTTCTGCCCGCTTATCTGTTGCGTTTTGCAAAGTAAATATCGATCAACGCTTAATATCCAAAACGTCAGAGCGCGTGATGATCGCCGTGATGCGTTTGAAATCCTCGATCAGCACAGCCGGATGCCGCTGCAATTTCGTCTTTATCTCGTTAAGGCTCGTATCGACGTCGACAACCGGAAAGCTCTTGTCCATAACGTCGGCGACCTTTGAATTCAGCAAGTCGCGATCCGCGAGCAGCTTGGTCAAGACATGGCTTTCTCGAAGACTGCCTACCGACAGATTGTTCTCGAGCACAGGAATTTGCGTTACGCCGCTGTCGCTCATCTTCTGCAAGGCGTCGGCGACCAGCTCGTTCGGCGCGACGAATACCAGTTCAGCCGGCGCACCGGAATTTTTTGTCTCGGCGATCAAGCCGGCGGTGATTCGCTGCGGTTCGAGCAGAAGTTTTTCTTTCATCCATTCGTCGGAGTGAAACTTTGTCAGGTAATGTTCGCCCGTGTCGCAGACGATAAATACGATGACGGCCGAATCGTCAAGGTCCTTCGCGACTTTTAGCGCGGCGGCGAAATTCGTTCCCGTAGATCCACCGCAGAAAATGCCCTCACGGCGGCCGAGTTGACGGGCCAGCTCAAACGAATCACGATCGGTGACGTTGATGATCTCGTCGATAACGCTCATATCGGCATTGCCGACCGGCAAGCTCTGGCCGATTCCTTCGACGAGATAGGGCGTTGCCTCGGGAACGTGCCCCGAATCTTTGTACGTCTTAAAAATGGAACCGTACGGATCGGCGCCGATTATTTTGATCTTCGGGTTTTGCTCTTTCAGGTAACGTCCCGTTCCGCTGATCGTGCCGCCGGTGCCGACGCCGGCGATGAAATGAGTAATTTTGCCCTCGGTATCGTTCCAGACTTCGGGCCCTGTCGTGACGTAATGCGCGCGCGGGTTGGCCGGATGGCTGTACTGGTCGGGGTAAAACGAATTCGGCGTCTGTTTGTGGATCCGTGCCGCAGTGTCGTGATAGTGGTCGGGCGTACCGGGTTTGGCGGCGGCCGGTACGACGACGACATCGGCGCCCATAGCCTTTAGATAGCGGAGCTTTTCGACCGAGACCTTATCCGTCAAGACAAAAATACACTTGTAGCCGCGCACAGCTGCAACGAGTGCAAGCCCGATGCCCGTGTTGCCGCTCGTCGCCTCGATGATCGTGCCGCCCTTTTTCAACACGCCCTCTTTCTCCGCCCAATCGATCATCGAAATGCCGATACGGTCTTTCACTGAATAACCGGGGTTTAGGCTCTCCATCTTTGCGAAGATCGGCGCCTTTATTTTGTGCTGTTTTGTAATGTGATTGATCCTGACCAGCGGCGTGTTGCCAATCAGACCAAGAATGTCGCTGTAAAATTTCATCCGCTGTTAAGTTTATGCCCAAAGGGGTTCGGAGGCAAGAATTCAGCATATCGGCGGAGATGCCAAATAAAAGAGGCTGCCATTTCTGACAGCCTCCGGAGTTGTTTAGATATCGCTCAAGCTATGGCTTCGCCGCCGAGTTGGAATTTGAGTTCGAATTCCCCGAATTTGCGTTCGTGTTTGAATTCGCGTTCGTATTCGCGTCCATCTTATGCTCCATCCAGCATTGACCCTGCGGAACGCAAATATCTCCGCATGGCACCTCCCCGGGACCACATACGCCACCGCTTGCGTCCTCTTTATCAATGAAAAGTCGATCAATCACCACTTTTCTAACATTTGGCGCGTCCGCCGCGATTTTCACAAATCGCTTATAAACGTCGAGTGTATCCGTGTAACCAGAAAGTGTAACGACGCAGCCTTTGGGATAGGCATTAATATGACCTTTCCTTGTCTTCAAGTACGGGTCGAGATCGACGCCGGCTAAGATATCTTTTTTTACCTGATTGTCGTCACAAGCGAGCAATGGTTCGCTCGATTTGGCATTGGCGGCATTCACTCCGGTGTTTGAATTGCCATTAGTTGTCGTAGTATTTGTCGCCGACGGCCCGCAAGCTGACAAGCCAATCGCAATTAACAATATCGACATCCCAAAAAACCACTGATTTTTCAGAATTTGATTTTTGTTCATGTTCTCTCCTATCTAATCTATATCAGTCATTTTGGAGAGCAAACTAAACCGCGTCTGCTTACCAAACACGATGGCGCTGCCATCGCGCAGCCAGGCAAGCCTGGAATAATATTGACCCGAATCGTTATTGTTCGTGATT
>JANOGL010000283.1:0-6426 GCA_031405985.1 Acidobacteriota bacterium
GCCCGACGGCGACGACAAAGAGCAAGTAACGAAAATTTCCACTGGTGCGGGACAACCGGTTTGGTCGCCCGACGGTAAGTGGATCGCATTCATCTCCGACGTTTACCCTGAGTGCAGCACGGACGCTTGTAACAAAGCCGAAGACGACAAGGCCGATAACAACAAAGTGAAGGCTCATGTCACCCAGCGTCTGCTTTTTAAACACTGGGTCGAGTGGCGTGACCGCAAACGCTCGCACGTTTTTTATGTATCTGCAAAAGGCGGACAAGCGACTGATCTTACGCAAGGCGATTATGATTCGCCGCCGTATGGCGCCGCAAGCGGCGTTGATTACGCTTTTTCACCTGATGGTTCAAGCATCGTTTATCTTCGAAATCCGGACAAGGTCGAGGCAACATCCACAAACAGCGACATCTACATTCAACCGCTCAACGGCGGCGCAGCAAAACACGTCACCGCCGGGATGAAAGGTTACGACGCATCGCCGATGTATACTCGCGATGGAAAGTATCTGCTCTTCCGCTCCCAGGCTACCGCGACATTCGAAGCCGACCGCTGGCGGATCATGCGCTACAACCCGTCGAACGGTGAGATCGTCGAACTTACAAAAGGTTTTGATCAACAGGTCGCCGAAATGATCCTTTCATCGGACGGCAAGACGATTTATTTCGACGCGAATTACAACGGCCGCAATCCGATCTTCAGCTTGCCGGTCGAGCCGGACTTTCGTCTGCGAATCGCAACACATGTAAAAGAAGTCGTGCGTGATGTCTACGCGAGCGGTTTGAACCTGACACCGGATGGTAAGACGCTCGTGTTTCTCGCAAGTTCAATTACTTCGCCGCCGGAAGTAATGACAGCATCGACGAGCGGCGGCAACGCAACTGCTCTGACCTCGATCAATTCGGCCTCGCTCGCGCCGTTCGGCCTGCAAAAAGCGGAAGCCGTAAATTGGAAGGGCGCTCTTAACCATCCGAATCACGGCTGGTTGGTAAAACCCGCGAAATTCGACGCGTCAAAAAAATATCCGCTGATAGTTTTGATTCACGGTGGGCCGCAAGGCGCCTGGGGCGACAGCTGGAGTTACCGCTGGAATCCGCAGGTTTACGCAAACCAGGGCTATGTCGTCTTTATGCCGAACCCGCGCGGCTCGACCGGTTACGGACAAAAATTCGTCAATGATATTTCCGGAGATTGGGGCGGCAAAGTTTATACCGACCTGATGAACGGCGTCGCGCACGTCATCAAAAATCCCTACATCGACAAAACGCGCATCGGCGGGGCAGGTGCGAGCTACGGCGGCTACATGGTCGATTGGATTCTCGGCCACAACAACGATCCGCGATTTAAATTTAAGGCTCTCGTCTCGCATGCCGGCGTCTACAATCTCGAAAGTATGGCGACCTCGACCGAAGAGATCTGGTTCGTCAACTGGGAATTCAAAGGCATGCCGTGGGAAAGTCCCGCGCAGTACAATCGCTGGTCTCCACACAAGTTTGCTGCCAAGTTTGCGACCCCGACGCTCGTCACCGCCGGCGAACTTGATTACCGCGTTCCGTATGACCAGAGCTTGCAGCTTTATACCACGTTGCAGCTAAAAGGAGTCGATTCAAAGTTGATAATGTTCCCCGACGAAGGTCACTGGATTTTAAAGCCACAAAACTCCGAGTTCTGGTACACGAACGTGATGAATTGGTTCAACAAATATCTAAAACCGTAACAAGAAACCGCCCCACAAAACACACGAAATACACTAAATAAAGAGTACTTGCCTTTTCGTGTTTTTCGTGTGTTTCGTGGGTAATCATATCTATGAAATTTACTAGACGTTTTTCCTGTATTGTTCAGGCCGTGATTATTTTTGTTGCGGCCTTTTCCGCAATCGCACAAACTCCGCGACCTAATTTCAACCGGCCGCAGACGTTCGACGCGCAGCACTACGTCATCCGAGCAAGTTTTGACCGCACGAATAAAAAGGTCTTCGGCGACACGACGGTCTCGCTAAAACCGCTAAGCAACGGATTTACAACCGTCGAGCTCGACGCAACCGACCTAGATTTTCAATCGGTAAGAATGGAGCCGAGCGGCGTCGAACTCAAGCACAAAACTTCGCCGGGTAAGGTCGTAGTCACTCTCGACAGGGTTTATGGCAAAGACGAATTGGTCACGATTCGACTGAAATATGCCGCGACGCCGAAGAAAGGTGTTTACTTTGTCGCGGGTCAAAACGATAGTCGTGGTAGCGAAATACGCTCTTCCCAAATTTGGACGCAGGGCGAGCCCGACGAAGCGCGTCACTGGTTCCCTTCTTTCGATTTCCCGAGCGACAAAGCCACGACCGAGCAATTCATCACCGCAGAAAGAGGCGAGACGGTAATCGGCAATGGCGAGCTTATAGAAAAAGTGGCAAACACCGATGGAAGTGAAACATGGCATTACAGAATGCCAGTTCCGCTTCCGGTCTATCTTGTCTCGTTTATTGTCGGCAAATACGTCAAGCTTGAAGATAAATACAAGAACATTCCGCTCGGATACTATATTTATCCTGGCCGCGAACAGACCGCTCGCAACGCCTACTCAGACACCGTAGCGATGATGAAGTATTTTGAAGAGCAGACCGGGGTCGATTTCCCGTACAACAAATACGATCAAACAGTCGTTGCCGGATTTGAGTTCGGCGGCATGGAAAATATCACGGCGACGACGATGGCGGACACGTTTATTTTTCTCGCCGATACGGAATTCGGACGCGGCGAAGTGCTGGATCTCGTCTCGCACGAACTTGCACATTCGTGGTTTGGAAACCTCGTCACTTGTCGCAATTGGGCCGAGCTTTGGCTCAACGAAGGCTTTGCAACATATTTAGAAGCAGTATTTCGGGAGCACAAATATGGCCGCGAAGATTATTTGAGAAAGGTGCGACTCGACGCCGGCGAATTTATTATTGACGACTCCATCAATCGCAAACGCCATCCGCTTTATAATCTGCGCGCTGACAGAGTTTCGGAGCTCTTCGACAATGCCTCAACAACTTATCACAAAGGCGGAGCCGTCATTCACACTCTGCGCGAACAGATCGGCACGCAGGCGTTTTGGCGTGGTGTGAACATCTATCTAAATCGTCATAAATTCGGCAGCGTCGAATCTACCGATCTTCGTAAGGCAATGGAAGAAGCCTCAGGCGAGAATCTCGGCTGGTTTTTTGACCAATGGGTTTACAGCGGTGGGCTGCCAAAGCTCTCCATTCGGCAAATTTACAACGCAAAGGCAAAAACTCTGACTCTCGTAACGATGCAGAACCAAAAGCCAGACGTGATAACGCCCGCAGTTTTTCGCGTGCCGTTGGAAATCGTAATTGAGAATTCAGGAGCCAGAAAAGCTGAGGAGTTAAAAATCACAAAACGCAGACAAATATTTACGTTCAAGGTCACAGCAAAACCGACAGGTTTGGTTGTCGATCCTGAGCTAAAGATTCCGGTAAAACGCGTCGATCTTCGCCCGATCGAGCTCGGCGTTGCCCCCCGGGGTTAAGTTCGGAGTTTTGATAGAAGATAAACCCCTAAGAAAGTAAAAATAAACAAAGGCGACCACACGGCGAGGCTCGGCGAGAGTAAACCGTTTAACCCGAGCTGCTCAAAGACGCTGCTCACACCGGTAAACAAAAGCCAGAGAGCGATGGCAAAACCGATTGTTGCAACTCTACCTTTGCGATTTAGGGTCAACGAAAATGGAGCCGTAAATAGCGCGATCACGAGCGGCAGCAAAAAAACTGCGTATTTTTTTTGGATAGCCACCTCTAAATTTCTTTTCTCTAGTTCCGAATCAGCAGTTTCGATCTGTTCACGTAAAATGCCGCTGTCTAGATGGTTCGGTTTTTCGCGTATTTGGACAAAAGGGTTATCCATTTCTCCTAGTTCTAAACCCGCTTTCGCAGTACTAAGAATCTTGCCATCGACTATGTCTGCCTGTTCGACTGGGCCAAGAAGGAAGAGCGTTCCATCCCTCCACCTTCCGCCCTCCGAACGGTACACAGTTTGCAATTCACCTTTATTCTTCGCAAACTCATACGCCGCGACATCCAAGACACAATTTCTACCGCACTCTTGTATGTCGTTATCAGACGCAAAGATTATCGGCGATTTATTTCCCGCCATATCGGACTCTAAGGTCTTAAATGAATAAATTCGCTCGCCGTTTGCGACCCACAGCCTGCCCGACTTACTCTCCGATCTCCCGGTGTTACGAATCTGATTTCGAATTTTATCCTGTCGTCTGTTCGATCCAGGAAGAATCTTCTCCTGGATCACCCAATTCACTCCGCCGAGAAGAAAGGCGAGCAGAAAGCACGGCAAGAGCAGCCGATAAACGCTCTGCCCTGCCGACGTCCAAGTGACGATCTCGTTTTGCCGAGATTTGATTGCGTAAGTTGCGAGGGTTGCGATCATCGACGACGAAGGTGCAATTTGCAAATAAACGAATGGCAGCAAGAAGAAAAGATATTTCACAAGCAGCCAAAAGCCACCGTCGATCGTGGCGGCAAATTTCCACAGTTCGAACGCTGTAAAAATAACAAAGATCGCGGTGAGAAAGCCTAAAGCGAGAAGAAAATTCTTCACCAGATTGCGAATTATGTCGAAGTCGCGCAGTCCCGTCGTCAGATCGACAAAGATATCTCGCGTGTGAATTTTCTGCGGCGAACGGCGAAAAGATGTGAATAAAGATTTCAGTTTCTCGGCGATCGTATGTACAAAGTCCAACCTTCGGGTTAGGGCAAAATAAATGATTGCGGCGACGCTGCCGCCTATCGGAAAAAGCGCGCTCGTGTAAACGCCGACTGCACCGGTTCTCGCAAGTTGCTCACCGAGAAATGCGAGCAGATAAAAACCTATCAGAGTGACAAGCGCGACGGCTATACCAAATCCACGGCCGCCGCGATTAAATCTGAGTACGATCACGGTGCCGAGAATACAAAAGATCAGAGGCGTGATAGACAGCAAAAGTCTTCGCTGTTGCAGAATCAAAGCTTCGGTACTCTCTTTGCCGCCTTTTTCTGCTGCGTAGTCGGTGAGTTGTTGAAGACCGAGCTCTTCTGGCGCAAGCTCGGAGCTGCTTAGTTTTTTTATCAGATCGCTCCGCGATGTTTTGATCGCTAATCTTATCTGGCCGAGATTTTCAGCGACATATTTCCCTTCTCCGCCTTTCATGGGCAAAGTCGTGACGGATGCATTCTCTAAAACCAACTCCGAAGTTTCGCCCGAAGTATCGATGCGCCCCGATCGCGAAGTTATCAAGCGGACAAAGCCGTTCGCCGCGTCTTCGCTGTGGATAAAAATGTTCTCCCAGCGGCCCGTTTCGACGTCGCCGCTTCGCACATAGATGGTGTAACCGGCAACCTCGGTATTAAAAATTCCCGGTTCGATCGGCGATTCGAGTTTTTTGATTGCTGTCTGGAGTGCAACGTTCCTTACTAATGACGCTGCGAGCGGAACGCCTTTTAGATTTACAACGAAGGCAAAGATCGAGAGCAAAATCCCTAGAATAATGATCGGCAGCGCGATCTGAAGATTTCCAACGCCTGATGCGCGAATGGCGACGAGCTCGCTATCGCCTTGCATTTTTGCAAGGCCTATAATTGTCCCGACGAGGATCGCCATCGGACACGTGAATGCGATTACGTTCGGCAAAAGCGCCAGGGCAAGCTGCCAGATCAGATTTGCGGGGATATTGACGTTAAAAAAAATGTCGGCATAACGGCTGGCCTGCTGCACAAACAAGATCACGCTCAGCAGCAGCCACGCCGAAGCAAAATACGGCAATATCGCGCTCAACAGATATTTTGAAATGAGCAGGCTCGTGCGATTCATCATTGATTGGCTTTGACGGCTAGCGAAGTCTCACGCGGGACTTCCCGACCTATCGAAGTTGAAATCAATTGCTTCAAGGTTGACGAGAGATCTCTCAAACGCTCGTCGACGTCTTTTGCGTGACTCACAAATTCTACGGGCGAAAGTTTGAGCACCGCCGCGACGATTTCACGTGTTTTGCCGTCCATAACCCGGCTCGATTTGGCCTTACGGCAGTTTGCGCACAATAACTGAAAATTTACTTGTACGTTAGCGTCTTCGTGAGCTTCCAGTATTCGTCGGCACTGGTTGCAGCGGCTCCAATCCGGCAAAAACCCCGCGAGCTTTAGCAGCCACATTTCAAAGTAAACGCCGACCCTCGGTAAACTATTTTCCGGATCATCTGCCCCTGCCGCCACGCACGCACGCACCATTCGATAAAGTTTCTCGTCCTTGTCGTGGGGCTGTGCGAAAGAAAGTAAAATGTCGCCAAGATACGAGAACTTTTGCAAGAAATCAGGGTTAGTCGCAGCCAAAAAATTTGACTTCAAAAGGTCCACCTTTTGTATGGAAACCAGCTCGG
>JANOGL010000022.1:0-3840 GCA_031405985.1 Acidobacteriota bacterium
CCGGCGATGCGCGGGTTCTGGGGTGGGAGGAACCAGCGCCTGCGGGTTTCGTAGCTCCAGCCCTGGCGGTCGCGCAAACGGAACGCGTAGCCTTGTGATGATCGACTCGCTCGATGTTGCGTTTCGATTGGACGGCGGCGATGCGGTGTTTGAGGACATAAGAGACATCGCGACCAAAGCCGAAATTCCGTTTGTTCTCGCGGGCAAGCGCCGCCCGCTGCATGGATGTTTGTCGTTTGAATCTATACGCGTTGAGCAGCTTGCATTCGACGACGCGATCAAACTCATTGAAAGTTTTTCAGCAAAAATGCAAGTCGACATCAATGATCAAACACGCGATCTGATAGCCGTGCAAACCGGCGGCGTCGCGGGATACATCGTGTCGCTCTTTCACGCCGCAGCAGAACAAGACGTCGATCTTGCGACTTTCAATCAAGTCGCGCAAGTTTACACGGACGAGATATTTGGCGGTAGAACGGGCAAAAAGCTAGACAAATCTTTAAGCGTGATTGCTGGTGATGCACCGACGCGCCATTCGATCCTTCGACTGCTTGCGCAAACCGCCACGGCAGAAAGCGGCTCTGTTTCAATTGACTATTGGAAAAAACAGATTAGCAAGTCGGCCGTTTCGCTCGGCGAGATTCTCACCCCATTGCACGATCACGAAATCATTAACCTCGCATCTGGTCATGTCGCAATCGGGCCGCATCGCGTTGTTCACGACTTCATCAACAGTCGCGTACGAATGGAGATCGATGATCAGCCGCGTGCCTTAGCTGTCGGCGAATCACTCGCCGCAAATATTAGCGCCGCTCCGATGTTGATGGCAAGACATTATCGTCGCAACGCTGCGCTCGGCTTGCGCGAATTCCTCACTACTCTGAATGGCCAAAAAGTCGCAGCGTTTCTGATCGACTACGGCAGTTACAAATCTGTTTTCAAGGGAGAAGAGGCTGACAAGATTCTGAAGGCCGCTGAAGAAGAAACGGACAAGATCGCTCTGCCGAAGATCGTGTACAGTGCTCACGCATCAGCTGTTTATCCGCGTCTGAACGAACTGTGCGAACCGGAACGCGCGGCCATCGCCATCGGCACATCTGAAGACGAAAAGATAGTGCTGCTGGCCGCGGAGATCGATTCGAAACTTGAAGCATCGGGCCAAACTACGAGCTTCTGGTGCGACCGGCTCGAAATGGTTGCGGCTGAGTGCGGCCTTGAGAATTACCGCCTGTGGTTGATTGCACCAGAGGGTTTCGATGACGAGGCGCTTCGCCTTCTCAGCGAAAGAAAAGCCCACGGGACAAGTCTCATACAGATCAAGCTGCTAGCCAATGTTTTGGGCACGCAACTAAATCCTACAGAAAAATCCAACGAACACGAATACAACATCACCGTGCCGATGGGAGAGGACACCGAGTTGATAGCCGCGCACACAATCGAAGAGATAGCTCGGCGACACAACGTTCCGCAAAAAACCATCAATCAGATCAAAACCGCTCTGGTCGAGGCTTGTATTAACGCCACCGAGCACAGCCTGAGCCCCGACCGTAAAATGCATCAAAGCGTGCGAATTGATCCGGACAGAATCACAATTACAATCTCAAACCGGGGCGTACGATTGGCAGACAAATCTCCGCAACCTGCGCAAAATGACAGCACTCGACGCGGCTGGGGATTGAAACTAATGCGACAGCTCATGGACGAAGTGAGAATCGAAGAAACGGATGACGGCACGCGAATTACACTCGTCAAGCTCATCCCGCAAAACAATTAAGTGAACTTTTGCTAAACTGGTCGCATCTATTTCTCTGACTTTCGGGGAATTTTAATAATGATAAAGAGAATTGCTGTGTCGAGCCTAATTGTCTTAACTCTCGCGGTTGCTGTCGGGTTTGGCCAGACGACAATTGCCAAAACCGACCTCGCGCAGGCGGACATAAACCAGATTATCAAGAAATTTACTGCCAACGAGGGTGAGTTTCGCGAGGCATTAAGAAGCTATGTTTTTAACCGCTATGCAACGGTTCATATCATTGGACTCGGCGGGCAGATTGCGGCAACTTATCGCCGCGATTCGTTTATGACATTCAAGGAAGATGGGTCGCGTTTTGAACGTGTACTCTTCGCGCCGGTTGCCACAACGCCGCCGGGTTTTGTCACACCCGAGGACCTCGAAGACCTCGGCGGCGTCACGCCATTCGCACTCGAGCCCTCGTCTATCAATCAATACAACATAACCTACATCGGCACGGAAAAGATTGACGAGCTTAACCTTTATGTTTTCGACGTCACGCCGAAGGTGATTCCCGATCCTAAAAAATCGAAGCTGCGACTTTTCACCGGACGAATTTGGGTCGATGTCGATGATCTGATGATCGTCAAGTCGAAGGGCAAGGCTGTGCCTGAGACAAAAGACAATAAATTTCCGGTTGTCGATACGACACGCGAACAGATCGATGGCAAATATTGGTTTCCGTCCGACGCTCGATCTGACGACGAGCTTGTCTCTGACAACGGCAGCGTTACAAAGATCAGGATGCGTGTGAGATTTAGCGATTACAAGGTTGGACGCGGCGAGATTCGCATTCTCGATGACGAGCCTGAAAAACCAACGCCGACGCCGACGCCGACGCCGAAAAAACCGTGACAAAAAATGTTCAGAGTGCAAGCTTCAGCTTGTCTCTAGGTTGCGGTGTTACAAGCTAAAGCTTGCACTCTGAACTTTTGTCCCCAACTCGTTCGCGATTGCCTCTCGAGTTCTTATCAGAAGCTCCATCACATCATTCGCCGTTTTGTCTGTTGTTGAGATCGGCGGCAGCAAGACCATCTCGATCTCGCCGGTGTAAGCGACGCCGGTACGTTTGCCCATCATCCAGTCTGTGTTTTTTATCGCGACAGGAACGATCGGCGCACCGGTTTGCAGCGCAAGGTGAAACGCACCTTTTTTGAATGGCAGCAGTTCACCTGGCATGGCCCGCGTCCCCTCGACAAACACGCCGAAAGAATAACCGTTACTCATCACGTCGCGCGCCCTTTGCATAGAGGCAAGTGCTCGTTCGGGATTTGTGCGGTCGATGGCGATGATATTTACAAAACTCATACCTTGACCGAGCACGGGGGCCTTTAACAATTCTTTTTTCGCGACGAGGCCCATGCGTTTGCCGGCGTATCTAAACAACGCCGCCGTGTCGAGATACGAGCGATGATTAGATGCGAATACGTATGAGGTGTCGGCATCGAGATGTTCGAGGCCGGTGACTTTAACTTTCGCACCGCACGCAGCGAGCCAACTTTTTGCCCCCCACAGCGCGAGCGGATATAGCCAGATGCGGCGATTTATTATCCATAAAAAGATCAAAGCCGGCGTTGCGATAAAGAGCAGCATAACACCCGCGACAAACCAGCACCACCAATAACGAAGTTTCCCCGCGATGCGCGATTTGCTAGACTGCTTGACAGAAAACGTCAGTAATTTATTGTCTTCGGCGGCGATGTCTGCCATAGATTTTCACCGCAGAGACGCGGAGACGTAGAGAATGCAACATAACAATTATGAACATTTCGTACCGATTTCATAAATCCAATTCCTCAAAAGTTAATTTTTCTTTCTCTGCGCCTCTGCGTCTTTGCGGTTTGATTTTGATCGCGGTGTTCGCCGCCGTTGCGCAGGTTCCGTCGCCACGGTCAGTGCTCGGTTTTCACCCGACCGATGACAAAACTATCGCCGACTGGCGTCAGATCTCCGATTATTTTGCAAAGCTCGACAAAGCGAGCAGCAGAGTCACGGTCCGCGAGATCGGCAGATCGACGCTCGGCCGGCCGCTGATTGTCGCGTTCGTC